>JASHQZ010000133.1 GCA_030038835.1 candidate division FCPU426 bacterium | reverse complement strand
GAAGCCGGGACACCGGGAGCCGAAGCGGGGGGAACTGGTGGTAGCGAATTATCGGCCATGGGTGGAAGTCCCATATCCGGCGAGGGGGGGGTTGGTAATGCTCCATTGGCCATGGGTGGCAAGGAGTTGTCCGGCGGGGGCAATCCGGGTGCTTCAGCCGTGGCCGGAGGAGGCAAGGCGGAAGATGAACCCGGCATGGCCGGCAAACTGTTGTCGAGGGATGGAGGAGCGGCGGCCGTATCACCCGGCAACCCGGGTGCTGCGGCCGTAGCCGGCGGGGGCAAGGCTGCCGAGGAGTCCGGCAAAGCCGGCAAGCCGTTGTCGAGGGGCGGAGGAGCGGCGGCCGTATCACCCGGTAATCCAGGCGCTGCGGCCGTGGCCAGCGGGGGCAAGGCTGCCGAGGAGTCCGGCAAAGCCGGCAAGCCGTTATCCGTGGTCGGCGGTAGGCCGGAATCATCCTGGAGAGCGGACGCTACGACCATAAGTGGAGAAGTCGAAGGCAGTTTGGACTGGGGCGGCAAAGCCGGAGAACCGGGGTTGGGCGGGTTTCCTGCAGGGAGGGGGGGCAGGGATAAATCCCCGGACGGAGGGGCTCCTGGTGTGGAGGAATCCGTGCCTGTTGGGGGAGCAGGCAAGCCGTTGGTGCTGGACGAATCGGATGGCGGCGGGAGGGCGGGCAAAGAGGCATTATCTGATGGAGAAGTCGACACGCCCGCCGGGGGCAAAGAGGAATTGTCCGAGGAGGAGGTTCCAGGCAGGGCAGGCAAGCTGGAATTATCCTGTGGAAGGGTCGGCGCCGCCGGCGGCGGAGTTCCTTCGGAATTGGAAGAAGGAAGGGCCGGGAGCCCCGAGTCAGAAGCGCCCGGAGCGGGCAAAGGCGGCATAGCGGAGCTGTCCGAAGCCGGGGCTGGGGCAGGCGGTGGCAAGCTATTGGGTGTCGAACTTTCAGCGGGCAAGGACGGCAGGCCCGTGGGCGTGTTGTTTTCAGCGCCCGGCATGGGAGGAACTGCGCCTGGTTCCGGACTCACGGGTTGGAGCCCCGCCCCGTTGTCCTGGGATCCGGGCAAGGGCGGCAGGCCTGTAGGCGTGTTGTTTTCAGCGCCCGGCATTGGAGGAGCCGCGCCAGGCGCAGGATTCACCGGTTGAAGGCCCGTTCCATTATCTTGGGACGTAGGCACGGGCGGCAATCCTGTGGGCGCGTTGTTTTCCGCGCCCGGCAGGGGAGGAGCCGCGCCAGGGGCCGGACTCACGGGTTGGAGGCCTGTGCCATTATCTTGGGATTCAGGCAATGGAGGCAGTTCCCCGTTCCCGTTGGAAGGGGTCACCGGAGTCAGGGGTCCTGTACTTGTATTTTCCGTTGGCAGGGGCGGCAAAGCGTTAGGGGAAGCATTATTGGGTGTCCCGCTTTCAGGAAGGGGGGGGAGGGTAGAACCTCCGGATGGGGGCTGCTCCTCGGGCAAGGGAGGCAAAGGCGTCTGGGACGAGCCCCCCTGCTGGCCGGACGCCATCCCGGGATTGAGGCTTGCGCCGGTTTTGGAGGCCATCCGGACCCCACGGAACCGGTTCATGTTGGGATAGTACATGAGGTTAGCCGGAAGCCGGTTTTTGATTTCGAGCGTCACCTTTTTAGCGACGAGTAGGTCCGATGGATCCACCGTCAATTCCATGAACTCAAAACTGGAAGTATAGCGCTGGGGGTTCACGATACGGATGAAGCCCACCGGTTCGCCCTTAGGGGTAAATAGGGCAAATATGTCGTTTTTCTTGACGCCCGCCAAATCTCCGATGTCAATGTAATTGCCGTCATATTGGCGAAGCCCGGGCTGGTCCCGCAAGGCAATCACTTGGCCCCCCAGGATGGCCCGGTTGTCAAACAGGCGCTTGACCAAGTCGCGGGTTTGCACCGAGTAAGGAAGGTCAATGCCAGTGGAAGGGGCCATTTGGTAGGTCGTGAAGGAGGAACCCGGTGAGGCCAGACACCCCATGCACAAAAGCGTCACCGGAAAAAAACGTTGGAGTTTCATGGACACCTCAAGGAGCGAGGAATAACGGAAACCACCGGGCGTTTCTTAATAATACTCCACCTAAAAACCAAACAGGGGATTTTTTTAACCCATTCCCTGGATTGGCCCAAGACTACAAGCGAGTGATAAGAGAGAGGTAGTTGATCCCGCCAATGGAATTGCTGACATAGGCGTAATCAATCTCAAAGAGGTAAGCCCAAACCCCCACGCCGGCGGAGGGGGTGAAATCGTCGTCGTCAAACTGAAGCCCCTTGGTTTCAAAACCGCCGCGGATCGCCACAAATTGGCGGTACCAATATTCCACGCCGAGATGATAATTGTTCAAGGACTCCCCGGCATAAAGGGTGTCGGCGTCGAATTCGACGTTAATGGTACTGATGGGAACCGCTGCCTGCCCCTGCTTCTGAATCTTTCCAATTTCCTGGGAGTAAGAGGCGCCCAAGGTGACACTCGGCTGCAACACCTGGGTGGGATTGGTCGGTGTATTTTGCCATTGGATGAAAGACCCTCCTGTGAAATCCCGCGCGACAAGACCGAAGGTCAATTCCTTGATAGGTTTGAATAACAGGCCAAGGTCCGACCCGAAACCAAAAGCTGTTGCGGTGGCGGCGTTCGTCTGCAGGAATTTGATGGTCCCTCCCAATGCGAACTGGTTGCCAATCTTCCATCCTCCGGAAATAAATCCCGCCTGGTCGGCGTAAGTGGCGGTCCCCTCGGATTGACCGGATGTATTCGTGAGGATGATGTCATCCACGCCCAAGCGCAGGTAACTCAAGGCGTAGGAACCAGCTGATTCGGTGTTGAAAGCGAGGTTAACGAAGTCGTAACTTTGAAGATCGTTCTGCGTGGCGTGCATGGTGGTGATTTCGATGTCATCAATCATCGCCAACCCAGCGGGATTCCAAAAGGCCGCCGTCGCATCATTGGCTAAGGCCGCGAAAGCGCCGCCCATGGCCAACGGCCTGGCACCGGCTCCCATGGTCAAAACTTCGGCCGCGTAATTGACGTCGGCGGATTGGGCGTGGACCCAAACCGGAAGGATCAAAGCCAAGGCGCCCAAAAGCGTCCGAAGGTCATATCGTTTTAAATTCACGACTTTCTCCTCTCTTCAAAGAAGTTTTTTTGTTTCTTTCAAAGAAAGCTTTCCTTGGGCGTTCATCATTGGGCTTTAAAAGTTTATCAACCCATTCCATAAAATTCAACTTGATAAACCCTCAGCCCGCAACCAGTGGTGGACAGAACTACCGCGTTAAACCTTCGCTTTTAACACGTCCCCGAATGGGATTCCTTTCTATTGGGAAGGGTGTTTTTCGGAAAGCGTGATTTACATTTTCAAGTAACCCTTTTCCGGAAATGCTCTTAAGTCTTTTAGGTGGAATAACTATTTGATTTGTGTTCATCTTGCGCCAGTTGTTGTGGATTTGACAAAAGCTTTCCGGGATAGGTATAGTTGACCGTCAAACCGGGTCCCAAACCGCCTTATTTCGTCGAAACCCACCAAGGAGAGAATGAATGCCGGAAATAAAGCTATGTGGAAAATGCGGTTTTAAAAACCCAGCCACGAATAACTTTTGTGAGCAATGCGGATCCAAACTTTCGGCCTCTGGCCACCCAGATAAGTCACTTCCCAAACCGACTTCCACAGTTAGATCTTCGAAGATGGTCCTGGATACCGAATCAAGGGAAAAAAACCAACCGGCCGAATCCCCGATTTATTCCCGGAGCCCCTTGTCCTTTTCCTGGATGGAAATAGCCTATGCCATCCTGCTTTTGCTAACCGTTTTCACCCGTTTTGACCATCTGGGGGCAAAACCCCACCACCACGATGAGAGCATGCATTCCTTCTATTCCTATCAACTCTTCCATGATGGCGATTATCAGTACGATCCCATGATGCACGGCCCCTTCCAGTTCCACGGCAATGCCTTTATGTACTATCTCTTCGGGGTTTCCGATGCCACCTCCAGGTACCTGGCCGCCTTTTTCGGGATTTTAACCGTCGTTTTGGCTATTTTCCTGCGCCCCTTCCTGGGAAGGTGGGGGGCCTTCTTAGCCACAGCCATGATCGTATTTTCCCCCAGTTTCATGTATTTCGATCGGTTCTGCCGGGAAGACGCCTATATCTGTGGCGCCACCTTCCTCATGATGGTTTTCCTCTTCCGATATTACCGTTCCCGGAGGCCCCTGGATCTTTGGTGGGCGGCGCTGGGATTTACCATCGCCTTTTGCACCAAGGAATCGATGTTCCTGACGATTGCCGTTATCGGAACTTACTTATTTATACGCCTTCTGCCCTGGGCCGACGTCCTTATCGCCGGCGGTCTTACGGCCTTTGGAATATTGACACAAATCATCATTCCCAAGGGTGCCGACTTCCGCTTGGGCATTTTCCTCCTACTTTTGGTTGTCGCTTTGGGCTATACGGTTTTCCAGCTCTTCCTGCGATGGCAGGAAAACATGAAAAAAGAAAAGGCCGAGAGCGCCTTATGGGAAATCATCTGTGGGCTGGGCTTTGAGAAAATCAGCTGGAGCCTTTTGGCCGTCTTGGGATGGTGGGTGGTGACCCTGCTAATTTTAAGGGTGTTCCCCCACTTTGGCGTCAACTTCCCCTTGCCCTTTTCCTGCCTTTGGGTGTTGGTTTACTTGGGAATTCTATTTTGGTTTTGCTGGCTCTGGCTTAAAAACACGGTTCCCGCCCTGACGGGTTCGATCGCCATTGGCAGTATCGTTTTCACCCTCTTGTTCACCACTTTTTTCACGGTCGGGGCCACCCAACCCGATTTCTGGTCGAGAATGCACGGCCTTTTGAACGCCATCTATAACGGGGCCTTCGGGGGATTGGAATATTGGTGGGGGCAGCAAGGCGTCCATCGCGGTGATGAGCCCTGGTATTATTACCTTATCCAGCTTCCGGCCAACGAACTTGTTTCCTTCCTGTTTTCCATCGCCGCGATGGCGTACTACGCGCTTTTCAAGCGCCAGAATCTTCCCCTTTTCCTTTCTTACTGGTACTTGGGTTCCCTGGTCCTTTTTTCCTGGGCTGGGGAAAAAATGCCCTGGTTGATTATCCATCCCCTGCTGCCCGCACTTCTTTTATCCGCTTACTTCATGGGCCAAATTATCGAATCGAGGCCTTTGGCCCAGTTTGGCAAGGCCGCGCGGCTGGCGGCCATGGCGGTTTTCGGCCTTTTGATCTCCTATTCCCTGCATTCCGCCGTTCTCTTGAGCTTCTACCATGAGGCCAACCCCGTGGAACCCCTCGTTTATGTCCAATCCGGACCGGATTGCCAAGAAGTGGAACAGATCATCCGTAGGATTTCCTACGGTGAAACAGGGGGCCCTAATCCCGACGCTCCCGTGGGCGTCACCGATGGGGAAAAGGCCTTCCACGACGGGCTTGCCCTCACCATCGAGGACAAGTGTTCTTGGCCCTTTGCTTGGCAGTTACGGGACTTTTCGAAACGGAATCACCCGGCCAGCATCACCATGGCCGACAACCCCATTATCCTGACGGCCACCGAATCAGACGCCCAGGTTTATCCGCTTTTAACCCAGGCCGGATATGTGAACCGCAAATACAAGCTCCGCGTTTGGTGGGTTCCCTCGTGGTTCAAAGAGGGCTATCCCTCCACGGATATCACTTCTAGCCTGTTTTTCAGCTGGCTTTTCAGCAATTTCATTCCCCTTTCGCCCGCACGACCCGACATGGTGGATTGGGGGGACCTGAAAAACTGGCTGCTTTACCGGCAGGTTTGGTCCGACCTGGGAAGTTACAACATGCGCCTGTGGGTGAGGAAGGATTTGGCTGACAAATACGGCTTCATGGAATCCGACCGGACCGACATTCCAACCGATTACCCCCTGCCTGCGCCAACGCCCGCCCCAACGCCCGATAAGAAAAGCCGGCACGGCCACACTCCGTAACATCCGCTAAAACGTCGCCTAGAGCGGCGTCCGCCCGCCTCTTTTGTTCTCTAAATCGATTGAACAATTTTAAATGTCTATGCGGGATCCAGACATTCCTCACAATAAGGAATTGATACTATGGCTACCGCCAACTTTTATACCTTTCCCTGCATGGCAAGCCACCGAAGCTTCAAAACCGTCCAAACGAATTCCCACAATTCCATGAAACTCAATTTGCTTTCGCCCACATGACGGTTGACGAAAATGATGGGTATCTCCAAAACTTTAGCCCCAGCCCGCGCGGCCCGGAAGAGGATTTCCACCTGGAAGGAATAACCGGGAGAGAAAACCTTGGATAGGTCGATTTTCCGGAGCAGGTCCGCCCGGTAGCACTTGAACCCGCCCGAACAGTCGTCCTGGGTAAGGCCCAAGACCCACTGGCAATAGAGGTTCGCCGCACGGCTGATGATGAACCGCCGGGCAGTCCAGTTCACCATTCCGCCGTCCTTCACGTAGCGGGAGCCGATGACCAGATCGTATTGGCGGACAAGCCCCAGCATTTTGGGGATATTGCCGGGATCGTGGGACAGGTCCGCGTCCATGGCGATGACGTTTTGATAACCCTTCTCAAGAGCGTACCTCATGCCCGCCACGTAGGCCGACCCCAGGCCCAACTTGCCTTGGCGGTGGAGCACGGCAACCCGCCTGTCCTTTCGGGCGATGCCGTCCGCCATCCTGCCTGTACCGTCGGGTGAATTGTCGTCCACGATGAGCAAGTGACAGCCGCCAGCCGCCTTAAATATCTTCTCGTAGATCGCTTGGATGTTGCCCTTTTCGTTGTACGTCGGCACAACGATGATGGTTTTTCGGTTGCTGGATTTCATTCAGGGGCGGTGGCCGCGGGGATGGTGAATCGGGCGACTTTACCGCTGCCCCTTTCGACCACATAGAGGTGGCTTTCGCCGTCCAGGGCGACACCCGCCGCCCCCGTGAAGCCCGCTTTATCGTTCTTGCGCCGGAATATCGCGGTGATCTTCCCATTGGGATCCAACTGCAGGACCGCGTTTTGACTGGCGTTGGTGGCGTAAAGGAACCCCTGGCCGAAGGCCAAATAAGGCAACTCATCGTTCTTGCCCCGCCAAGTGGGTATTCGGAAAGCGGCCAAAAACTTGCCGTTGGGGTCGAATTTTTGGATCCGCAGGTTGTCAGAATCCGCCACATAAACATTTCCCTGGGGGTCCAGGGCCAACCCCACGGGTTCGCGGAACTTGCCCGTCGCCGTCCCAAAACCGCCCCACTGCGCCAGGAAATGGCCGTCCGTGTCAAAAACCTGGATTTGGTGGTTGCCCGTATCCGAAACGTAAAGCCGTCCCTGGCCGTTGCCCGCGATGGAACGCGGGCCAAAAAAACTATGGCTCCATGCCTTCAGGAGGTTTCCATCCTTGTCGAATTCCTGGATGCGGTGGTTGAAGGTGTCGCAGACATAAAGGTCCCCCTCCGCGTCAACAAACAGGCCGCTGGGCTGGTTAAACTCGCCATCGTCCTTGCCTTGCTTACCGATGGAAAGCAGGGGGGCGCCATTGGGGTCGAATTTTTGCACGCGATGACCGCTGAATTCGCTGACGTAAAAATTACCCTGCGAATCGGTGGCAACGGCGCAAGGTTCCTGGAATTGGCCCGGGCCATTCCCCGCCGAACCCCATTCCATCTCGCCGCTCACCCAAACTGTCTTGGATTCGATGAGGGCTTTATTGAGAATGCTGACGGCCTGGTACAAAAGGACCGTCAAAAAGACCAGGACGAACAAGACCAGGAAAATCTTGAGCCCTTTTTTCGACTTTTTCCCCTTTATTGGTCTTTTTTTGAGCTTCGGCATCCTTCCTCCTCGATTCGTTACGTTGAAGCCTCTTGTTGGACACCGCCTAGAACTGGCCCTTGATTTTAAGGATCCTCGCGGCGGCGGCGTCCACTACGTAAAGATCGCCGTCCTTGTCCACCGCCACGCCGATTGGCACCGCGAACAAGGGCGCGCCCGTGGTGTTGGCCTCAAGGGTCGAAACCAGGGTCCCATCCAACTTATAGCAGTAAACCTTCTTTCCGCGCCCGTCCGAGGCATAGACCAGTCCGTGGGCTTGGTCGAGTGCCAAATGCGGTTCCATGTCGATCTGTTCCGGGGACCAGCCCTTCACCTTCCATTGGCGGACTAACTGCCCCTCTGGAGTGAATACTTGGATACGGAAATTCAACCGGTCCGCCACGTAAAGATTGCCGGCCTGGTCCAAAGCCAACCCGATGGGTTCGTTGAACTGGCCATCCTTGTCGCCTTTCGAGCCCCACGCCAGGATTTTTTTGCCCGTCGGATCAAACTTGACGATCCGGTGCTTGCCCGTGTCGGCGACATAGCAACTGCCGTTGGGATCCACCACGATTTCCCGGGGGCCAAAAAACCCGTCATCGGCCGTAAAGGCGGACTTAAACCTGCCTTTGGAACTGAAGACCTGGACGCGGCCATTCCATGTATCGATGACGTAAATATCGTCGTTGGGCCCCACTGCCACACCATTAGGTTCGTTCAACTTGCCAAGCGCCAGGGTGGTGAGCTTCTTGGCGTCTCCCCCAGAGGCCTTGGCGGCGTCGTAAAGCCCCCCGAAATCCCCCAGGAACTGCCAATTAGAGCCACTGAATTTTTGGATCCGGCTATTGCGGCTGTCGGCCACGTAAAAATCACCCTTGCTGTCCACCGCGATTCCCCGGGGATAGGCGAATTGTCCAGGTCCTGCGCCCGGCTGCCCGCCCTGCATTAAGACTAGTCCCTGCCCCGAAACGCCGATGATGGGCTTGGGCTTGTTTCCCAGCATGTACCACAATAGGGTCAACACCACTAGTCCCAAAATGACGACGCTGGCCAATTCTTTGGGCGTAACTTCCCGCTCTCCGATCTTCATTCCAATCCTCCATCTTAAAATTTTCTCCGCTCAGAATTACATCCTTCGCATCGCTTTTAAGATCCCAACCCAGGCAAAGGGGTCGAATGGGGTTGCGCTTGTTGGTTGATCTTATAAAGAACAGAGTTGCCAAAGGTCTGGATGATGGTTCCTAATTGTCCGAATTTTCCAAGACTTTCCAAGTGGTCCTTGTATTTGGCCCTCTCGGCGTCACCCACATAAACATAATCGACGCCATATTTTTTTAAAAGGGTCCAGGTTTGGTTCATGTCGGGGGAAGTATAGATGGCGTCGACATCGGCCTGGCGGTTTTGAATCGTGTCATTGGGGTCCCCTCCCCTGATGACCGGCCCGTTCCATGTGCCGTGCCATTGGACTTCATGAAAATCCCATCCCAGGACCGTGGGATAACCCGTCATCATCGCCAACCGGCCACCTGACTTGTCGACACTGACCGCATAAGATCCCCCGAAAGCTTCCAAAATAACGGGAATTTTGCCGCCCACCGGCTTCACATTCTGCTCAATCCACTGGGCTGCCTCGTAATTGTCCGGAGTATTCCGCTCATAATAAAGTGATCCGTCCATGGTGGCCATGTCCGGCGAGGTCCCCTGGATGCGGGCCGAAAAGGCCAGTGCAGGGTAAAGTGCCGCGCCGAAAAGCGCAAAGGCGGCCAGCGCGGCCCAAAGGCCCTTTCTCCAGGCCACCCACCGCGGCCAGAGGTTCTCCACCAGCCATTTCAACCAAGGTGCCATGGCCACGCTGAAAAGGATCCAAACGTGGTAATAATACTTGAAAACGGTGTTCATTCGGTAAAGGGCCCCAGAAAACAAGTCGCGCACGTAAACCAACTCGCAGCCCCAAATCAGCAGGAATCCGGTGAAGGCGAGGAGGATGGAAAAGACTACTTCCCTGTTCTCCCAGGCGGAGGCAAGGCACAGAAGACAGATCGCCATGAACAAAAAGGCGAAAAAAGCAATGCCGAGCTTAGCCGGAATCAAATTTAATATAAGGAGGACGGCCAGGGAAGCCCCAAGAGCGATCCATCCGTTTTGGGGAGCGGACAAAAAGGTGCTGGCTTTGACAAGCACCGGACGGACGGTTTCATTCGGGAGGGGGACGACTTCCGACGGGAAGGAAACTAATTCCCCGCCGCAAAAACCGCAGAATTTCTTTCCACTGCCTTCTTTTCCACAGATGGCGCAGGCCAGGATTTCGGGACGCTTGCCCTTGGGCCTTGCGCCCTTTTCCTGGTTTGACTTCAGGGCCTTTCCCACCAAGGCCGGGACCAACACCGCAAAAAAAAGACCAAAGATAACCAAAAGGTAATAAAAATCGTTCCGATCCGTGACCAAGCCGATGCCCTGAACCTGGGATTGGTACCTCAGGTAAAAGGGGAGGTAAAGTATCACGGCCAAGGCCACCAGGGGGACGGCCACCGAGACAACGGACTTGACCCAAGCTTCAAAATTGTTTTCGTTGGCCCACCATTGCTGGAACAAAAGGCATAGGATAAACAATCCTAAAAATGTCGTGAAATCCGCGACATTCATGAAGTCCAGGCCCCCAAAAGCCAACGCGACTAGGAAAAGTTGGGTCCACCGCCACGGGACGGACCCACTAAAAATTTGAAGGCCGGGTAAGGTGGATTGAAGCGTATTGAGTGAAATCGCAATGGCCAGCAAAACCAGAGGAATCCCCATCACGTGGGGATGAAGGTCGGAAAGGAAAAAGCTGAAGGAAGGAAATTCGGTGATCATTTTGTCAGTGGGCGTGACCGGAATGACGCGGGAGGCCTGGAAATAATCCCAATAATGCTGCAAAGGACTGAAGAGGAACCCCCAAAAGGCTGAAAGGCCCGTGGGAACCCCTGGGCTGGGGGGGAAATTGTAATAAGGGATCCTCAAGTCCCCGAATTGGAAACTCTGGAGGGCCCGGTGCCAATAATCGAGGTTCCCAAAGACAGCCAAACAAAGGGCGGAAAAAATGGAATAACGGTACCTTCTGGTGATGGCATAGCCCACTGAAAAGGCGCAAAGGGTAGCCAATGCCCAGGTTAGGGCGATCATTAAGTTGAAGGCTTCGCCGGAGGTCACCTGGGTGATCTTGCACAATACCGCAACAATGAGATATCCAAAATAGTAATAGGAGATGCTACCACCGGAAAGCCAGGGGTCTTGGGGCGGCATAGAGGGCGAGGCCAGTATGCCGTTGATGAAGGAGAAATCCATCGGTTTTTCCTGGTTGACGATGTCCGGTGTGCGCATCTTGAAAGCCCCGGCCACCAGGAAAGCCATCAGGAACAAAGCTTCCATCAGCAAGAAAAACCCGACATTCTTTTTGAAAAACTCCTTAAAGGACTGCCCGATCCAGGTCAAAAGCAGCAAGGTAGAAAGACCCGCCAGCAGGAGAAATGAAATAAAAATAGTACCCCCGCCGAAGGAAACATAACCCAGGATCCAAGAAAAATAACCCACCAGCAACAAGGCCAAGACCTTGCTGAACACGTAGCCCTTGTCGGGCAAGTTTTTGAGCATCACGAAGGCGATGGGATAGGCCGCCAGCCCCATCACCAGCATGGTGAAGTACCAAATCAGTAAGGAAGCCATCGAAACCTCAGTTTTGAGTTGATAAATGTTTAATTTCGGGTCTTATTAAATAATAATTCTTGTCACAAAATGTCCTAAAATTTTGAACTGTGAACTTTCAACTTTCAGTTCAAAGCGGGTGGATTATAGTAAATTTCGACCTCGGGGTTCTTGTAAATGAGCGGTAAAAAGCTTTGGAATTTCGCCAATCCATCGGGGGGATAGCCGCCTTTGCGCCCCGGGACCCCGTTCCTTTCCACTGTCCCCACCATGACCAGCCTTACGCCGTAGGTGTCCAGAATTTTTTTGGCCAGTTGGGGATCGGCGGTCCGGAAAATGTTCTCGGTGGCCTGGAACCTTTGGTTGATGTCGGTGTCCATCCCGGAGCGCCCCGTCAGCCACTCCCGCACATGTCCGTCCCAACCCATCAAGGCCGGAACGCCCGTGAAGATGGAAAACCTCGATCCCCACGAATTATAGCCTTCCCCCACGAACTCGACCAGGCAAGGCTGGTCCGGAATGTGTTCATTGAGAAACCGGATGGCCGCCGCGTCGTAAGGATTCTCCCGATTCAGGTAGGCCAAGCCGTTCAAGGTTGGGCTTTCGGCGTACCCCACCCATTCCTTTCGAAAGAAGTCCAAAAATCCGTGGCATTTGCGCACGGTCGCGGCCCAGGGATAAACGCAGGCCATCAAGGCGAACATCAATACCAAGGCCCGCCAGCTATTGAAAACTATTAACCGACCCAGGTTCCTCCGGCCTTCCCACGCCAAGTAAAGCAAACCCAGTATGGCGGCCCCCAATAGTGCCGGGAACAATAGGTTGGTTTCAAGCTCTGCCGCCCACCTTTGGGCCAAGCCGGCCATCGATCCATAAGAAAAGGCTGGAAGTAAAGCCAAAATCGAAACCAAGGCCGCAAGTATTCCTCCCCCCAAAACACAGGCCTTCCCCACGCCCTTTCCCACCCAACCCTCCACGAGGCCCCATCCCACCAACCCCGCCACAAGAACCAGATTCAGCACGTAAATCAAAGGGCTTTCCAAGGACGAAATAAAACTATACAGCAGGCTTCGCAACAGGACAAAGAGGAGGGCTTCCGCCGTAACGATGAAGGCGAGCCGAGCGGGGCGGCCTTCCTTGGAAGCAGCCTTTAAGAGGAGCCCGAACGAATCGAATATTTTAGGAAGGAAAACACCCACCGCCACGGAAGCTAGTTCCCAGGCGTTGATGCCGAACTTAAAGAGCGAGTTGTTCCTCAAGTATTCGCCACCTAAGTACTCCTTCATCACAAAGACCTCCAAGGTGGCGAGGATGAAAAAGAAAAGTGCCACCAATAGATAGGAAAAGGAAAGGCCGCGGTCCTTGAATAATTTCAGGGCCAATCCAAGATGGAAGAAAGCCGCTAACCACAACACGGAAAAAAGACCCAGGCCCAGGGTCACGGGCATGTCCTGGAAAAGGTGCAGGAGATGGACGCAGAAGAGGAAAAGCCAAAGAAAACCCACAGTCAAAGCGGTAAGCCAAAGGCCCAAAACTTTTCGAAATATAACCGCGAGCGCCAGGGCCACCGCTGCGGGTGTTGCAATCGCAAGGGAGAAAATAGCCCTTTCCGCGGGATCGCTCCAGTGGACCCAGGATGCGCCCCAAATAAGCGCCAAGGTTACAAGGCCAAAAAAAAGCATTCCCAACACCGGGCGGTCTGGAACAATCAGGCATTCCATGAAATCTGTGGCTTTGTCCAAAAATAGGTCCCACCGCCCTCTTTTAGAGAAATCCCAACCCAGCCACTTGCTCAATTCCTTCGGGCACCCGGCCACAAAACTGAAACCCAACACTGTCACGAACAGCCCGTAGATGCCGAAAAAGTTACCGATTGAAGTTCTTAAGGTAGGGGTTACCCACAATACTTCACTTTGCTGGGGCACGAAGGACGCGAAAAGCGGAATCCAGGTCGTCATCATCACAACCAAAATTCCGGCCAGGGTCAACCCGGCCGCCGTCAAATGCTTGGCCATGTCCTGGGTTGGCCTGCGGAAAAACAAAACAAAGGTTCCAAGCGTCGCCCCCAGGATCACCGCACCCGCCAAAAGAAACTTGCTTCCGCCCAAGTTTTGATAGTCCATTCCTGGAATCAAAGTGGCCACCCAACCCAAAAAAAGGAACGAAAGAATCATCACACCCAGAAAAGTTCCGAGGCCTTTTTGTAGAGTTTTCATAGGCGTCTTACCCAAGTTTCGAACCAGCAGGGCCAGGCTCCCCAGGGTCAGCCAAGTGAGGACATCCCAAGTATTGAGGAAAGTGATGCCTCCCAGTAAAAAACCGACGGTCAAAAAACCAGGCCAGTCGTGGGACCAGTCAAAAGGCCTGGAGGCCTTGGAAAGGTAATAAGAACCCCAAACCGCGATTAAAAGGAAGGCAAAGGGCATGGCCAGGGTGTGGGCGTGTAAATCCCCATAAAGTACGCTGAAATATGGAAACTCATTGATCGAGTTTGGAATCACCCGGCTCGGACCCCAAAAATCGTAAACGTGTCCCGTCAAGGGTCCCAAGTTTCCCGAAACAAGGCATTGGTGGATGGCTTCCAAATATTGAAAGGAGCCCGCAGGGTTTCCGGCCACGGCGCACAAAAGCCCCGAGATCCAACCGCTCATAAGCCTTCCGGAAAGTGCGAAAGCAAGCCCGAAAGCGCCAGAGAAAATAAGGGCGAAAAGAGTGATGAGGGCCAAGTTGTACGTGACTGCGGGGACAAGTCCCAGGAATTTCGTGAGGATGCCCATCATCACATGGCCGTAATAATAGGGGTAATAAAGGGGTTGGCCTGCCATCCACATATTCTGGGGTGGGAAGGCTTCCCCGCGCACAATGGATGATAGGAAGCCAAAATCCATGCCCGCTTCCCCGCCGCCGTTGTATCCCTCCCCCACCGGATCGTGGATATGGGGGATGAAGATCTTCACCAGGGTGAAGAGAAAGAACATGAGGACGAAAGCGCCTTCCTGAACCATCCAGTCCTTGGACCATTTGCTGTGCAGGGCCTGGATCGCCTTACGGTCCCGCCAATACATCCCCAGCGATAAGGCGGCCAGGAGGAGGAACCAAACCCACGTAGAGCCGAAGGTAAAACGGCAAAGCTTCAGGCTGACCGAAAACCAAACCACCCACGCAAAAACAAAGAAACCCAGGATTTTGCTTAAGGAATAAGCACCCGAGGGAAAGGACGACAAAACCCTCAGGGTCAGCGGCAGGGCCATCCAACCCAAAAGGATCAGGGCAATAACCCAGCTCAACCAGGCCCGGAACTGGTAAAGGAATCCATCCTCTGGAACGACAGCGGATTGGCTCACATCATTTTCAATGACCGGACTCTTGGCGTAGCCTTGCAGCACCTGGAGGGTTTTGGCGTCAGGCAGGCCCGGAACCGTAGCTGGAGCTTCGACCTTGACCTCCGGGGTTGGTTCAGCCGCGGGGGACGGCAAAGCCGCTTTAGGGGCCAGCTTTGCACGCTTGGTAGAAATTTTCGGCGTTGGTTGGGGACAACAACAGCCGTAGCCGTGGGGGCCTGTGCCTCCAACTGGGCTAAAAGCCCATGATCTTCCAAATATTGGTGGCGTTGGGCGATAAATGCGTCCACGTTGTCGGCGGTGACTTCCCGCATTTGATCGCGGGTTATACCGCTGACGTATTCATCCGAACTTAGCAATTTAAGGATTTGATCGCGGGGGACATCCTCGACCTTTTTAAAAAGATAAACCGTGGGATGGTCGTACACCGAGAAGGATTCTTCGGCCATGTCGTCAGGATGGGTCCAGCCCAGGAAGGTGGGGAAATTGTGGAATTCGCCCACCATTTTGTATCCCAAAAGTCCGGACCACAGCAACCGGAAGTACCGTGAAGTCACAGGGTAAAGATTGAACCCATGGGGGCGGAATTCGGGAGTACAGTCCACCAGCGTGTACCAGAGTTTCTTGGTGGCAAGGCTGAGGTAATCTGCCTTTTGGAGGGTGTCAGCGTAATAATTCTTCTTGACGTCATTGTCATCCGATTGCCCATTTCCCATAGGGGAATAAACATCCACGTCCACGTGGCCGTAATTACCAGGGCTGACCGGCCTCTCCAGACGCGGATCCTGCTGCGGGGAAACATCCTGTGGAAGTCCGTCGTCCCACATATCCGTGGCGATCACCGCGCCCGGCTGGACGTTCTTGGCGATCCAAACCGATGCATCGATCCAGGGGTGGGGGTGCGTATAAACATGCATGTAGGCGATGGAGTAAAAAAGACTAGGCACAACGACCAGAGCCGCCAACGCGGTTTTTAACCACTTCCCCCAAGAAAGGCGCTTGGCCCATTCCATGAAATCCGTAAACAAGCGCGCCCCAAAGATGCAAAAGACTGGTATCAGAGGCACCATATAGCGCACGAACTTGGTATTCCAGGCCCCGATAAAGCCGAAATAAGGTATGAACCAGCTCAAAAGAAGGAGATCGGGGAAGTAGAAAGCCCAACCCCTATCCCGGGTAAAGGGCAAGGGCAGGAGATATCCTTGACGGACCGGCCGTAGGAGCTTCCCTAGGAAGCGGGTCAAAACCCAACCCGCCCCCAAAATAACTGCGATCCCTAAAGGCCACCAGAGTTCCACACTCATGAGGTTTTTTAATTGGTAGAGGTACCGGGTTGTATCCTTAAACTGAAGGACATAACAAGCGTCGGCAATGGAAACCACATGCCACTCGTAGTTCTGGGAATTTCTGAAGCCCTGGAAATCCAGGAGCGACCAGGGGGAAAATAGACAGAAAAGCAGAAAGGCAAGCCCCCCGGCTCCCGCCAACTTGATCCATTGGGGCGCTTGGGCCCGCAATATCTTAAATTCCAGGATGCCCCAAACCGTCAAAGCAATTCCAACCACCGCCGCAAGGAGGAAAAGCACGAGCCAGAGCGCAAAGGCCGCCCTGGGGTCTGCGGAAAAAAGGTCTTGAATCACCCCCTTCAACTTCAGTCCTGCCAAGAGAAAGGTACCCAGCAAACCCGCCAACAACGCGGCGGCCAGGGCGGAGTAAAGCCCTTCGTTATCGCCAAGTTTTTTCCCCTCTTTTTCCCATTCCTTGGCGGTCTTGCGGGAAAGCAAAGCCAAGTGGGCAGTCAAAATCATGAAAAGGTAATAAAGGGAGCTCGTTTTTGCGGCCATGGACAAACCAAAGGCGGCTCCGGCCACCAGGTAGCTTTTCCAATCCCCTTTTTGGAGAAGATCCCAGGCGCAAAGCGCCGTCACGATCAGCATGAAGGTGATGTAGGACTCAACGATGCAGTAATGCGCCTGCTCAATGCTAACCACTGCAAAGGCGAAGCAAGCGGATGCCAGGAGGGCCATGCCGATATTCTGATAAATTCTCTTTACCAGTAAATAAACCGCGACAATAGTGGCTGTGGAAAAGGCCGCGGCCCAAACGCGCCCGATGATCATGCACTCCCCATAACCGTTGTACTGCCGGCCGGCATGGTTAAAAGAGGCGAAAATGGCCCAAAGGGAAAAAAGGCCCAAAATTGTCCTACCCCATTTCGAAACCCATGCCCACCAAAGGCCCAAGCCAGCTACCAAAAAAGTGAATAAAACCACGCCCAGGAAACGGGCTACAGGGTCGGGCAAAAAGAGGGGCAGGATTCCCAGGACAAAAATGGCTCCCGCGGCCGAATAGAATGGAATCTCGGACCATTCCATTTCCAATTCCTCAGCAATCCAAAGTGAAAAGCCGAGGCAAGCCACCGTCGCTACCAGCAAAGTGGCGGCTTTTAGGGGAAAATCATTGAGCTGTTCAAACCAAATTGAAAATATCCCGAAAAACTTGAAAAGGAGGACGCAAGCCAATAAAAAAACCGACGCCCCAAAGGAATAGCCGGACCATTTTTCCTTTGAGAAAAACCAAATGGAGCTCCCCAATAGAGCCGCCAAAAAAAACCAGTAAAGCCATTGCGCCAGGCCCTCATTCCCCCCGCAAAGGCTCCAAAAAAAAGCGGGAGTCGAGAGAAGTTCTCCGGTAGCGCGATAGAGGTAGACCGGAAGCTGGCCATAGGCGAAAAAAGTGACCTTGTAGCCGGTTATGGCTTGGATTCCAGCTGTTTGGCCAAGGATATTCCGTTCATCCGGGTGGAAGGAATGCTGAAGATCCCAATCTGGATTGTAAAACCGGAAAGCGCCGCCAAGGAGGGTAATGAGGAGGAGCCAAAGAAGGGGTTTTTGAAACCCAAAGGCGGCAAGAGGGCTTTGAACTTTCTTCCCCACTTCTTTTCCTTTTCAAGAATAGCAATATGGAACAGTCATTACGGTATGAACGGACCTGTTTTTTAGACGGCGGTCAGTATAACTTATCCCCTCGGCAAAGCAAACTTTCAAAAAGTCGAGGAAATCCTTCTCATCGGCAATAAACTCGGAATTCTCCTGTGTTGAGGTTGTTGCAAAAAACCTTGAAAACATACGTCCCTGAGCCCGGGAAAAGGATGCGCCACGCCGTGATAAGGTCGTGCATGGGAAACTCCCCACCAAATTGGATTTTCCTCGGAATGCTGTCGGATATTTTTTCACCCTTTTCGTTGTAAAGCGAAATATCAACCTGGAACTCCACTGCCCCGTCATAAAAAAATCGCGAAAAAGTCATGAACTCTGCGCCCCAAGGATAAGCCGGTGGGCTGAACCCCTGGAAAACACCGCGCAACTCATAATTCTTGGTCATGACATCCTGAAAAATGGTGTTGCAACAAAGGAAAGAGGAGACTTTCGGTAAATTGAAGTCCATAAATCGCCCTTAAATCTTTTGTCTTTTTGCTTTCTTTTTCTCGAATCAGGCTACCAACTTTACCAAAAGCAGCCAGGTCCGGCCACTTTTGTCGCAAATAAAAAAGCCCGGATCCCAGGCGGGGATCCGGGCTTCGGTGCTTTAAGATTAAAACAAAAACTCTTCATAGGTTTTGGAAAGATCCGTCGTCGGCAAATGGCTCGCATCCTCATAAGGAATGCGGACCGGAGAATACTTTTTGAGCATCGGCGCTTGGGCTTGCATGCGCTCGACATAGGTGGGCAGCTTGATTTCGTAAAACACCCCCACCGGGATCCGGTCACCGTGGTAATGGGCCATTTCAAAGGCCTTCTTTTGCTTCTCCGCTACTTCATCCAGATTCGTGGGATCCTTCACAGCCCCGTCGTGGCCAGCCTCATTGAGGTTGAAAATCCGGGAAACCATGCTGGCCCCTCCCTCCACCTTGATCTTCTTGTTGAACCACTCCGCCGTGTGCAGGTCGTTAAAGGTCGGGCAGGGTTGGAGCACGTCCAAAAGGGCCATCCCCTTGTGCTCAATGGCTTTCTTGATCATTTCCTTCAAGTGCCGGCCGTCAAAAGCATAGCTGCGGCCGATCCAGGTATAACCCGAGCTTAAGGCCAGGGCCAGGGGTTGAATAGCGTCATTGGTGTTAGGCAGCGGCAGGGATTTGGTCTGTTGGCCACGTCCTAGCGTAGGGGAGGCCTGGCCCTTGGTAAGGCCGTACACCTCGTTGGTCATCACGATATAAGCCATGTCCACGTTACGGCGGCCCGCATGCACGAAGTGGCCCGCGCCGATACCATAACCATCCCCATCTCCTCCCACCGCGACGACTTCCAAATCCGGATTGGCGATCTTGGCCCCTACGGCGAAGGGAAGTACGCGGCCATGTAGGGTATGCACCCCGTGGGACGCCATGTAGTTGAATACCTTTCCCGAACAGCCGATGCCCGCGAAAACCATAGTTTCCCAGGGCGGCAGGGCCAACTCAGCGCAAGATTGCTGGATAGCCTGCAAGATGCCAAAGTCGCCGCATCCCGGACACCAGTCGTTATGGACGTCGCTTTTGTAGGCTGTAACCGTTAACGGCGTTTGAAGCTTAGAGACCATAGGTCAACACCACCTTTTCTATCGATTGTCCGGTCAGCGGATCCACTTCCGGCGCGACCTGCTTTTTATGGATTTTTTCAACCGATTCCAGAATCTCATTCAACGACATGGGCCGGCCTGTGTACTTGACGATCTGGTTCGGGATAAAGATACCCGTACTCATCCGGATCAGGTGCCCCAACTGGGTGCCCCAGTTGTTTTCAACGATCACCAGCTTTTTGGCCTTCTTCAGAATCTTCTCGGCGGAAATCGGAAAGGGATGCAACATCCGCAGGTGGAGGAAGTTGGCGCTAATCCCCTTCTCCTTCAGGATCGGAAGAGCGTCCTCCAACACGCCGAAGGTGGAGCCCCAACAGATAAGGGTGATTTCGGCATTGGGATCGCCGTTGAGGCTGAACTGGCGGTCCTCAGGGATTTGTTCCAACATAAGCCTGTACTTGGCCATGCGTTTCTCGTGCATTTTACGGCGATTTTCAGGATTTTCGGTGATATGCCCGTAATCATCGTGCTCATCACCCGTCATCCAATAGGGGCTTCCCTCTTGCCCCGGGTAGGGCCTGGGTGAAAGAATCGTCTTTGGATCGGGCCGAAAACGTGGGAAACCCTTTCCATCGGCGATGGCCGCCTCCAACTCCGGCTGGGTAGCCAGCCGTCCGCGATCGACCACTAAGTTGTTTTCTTTGAATGGCGGAATCGTTTCAAGGCTATGGGTAAGGAACTTGTCGTTCAGGATAATGACAGGTGTCTGGAACTTGTCGGCGTAATTGAATGATTCAAAAGCCAAGTGAAAGTGGTCGTTGATCGTAGCGGGCGCCATCACCAAGCGGGGATATTCACCATGTCCTCCGAAGGCCGCGAACATTAGGTCGCCCTGCTCATGGCGGGTCGGCAGGCCCGTGGAAGGTCCACCGCGTTGGTAGTCGAAAAGGACAATGGGCACCTCATTCATTCCACCCCATCCTAGGCCCTCAGCCATCAGGCAGAACCCGGGTCCGGAGGTGGCCGTGGAGGCTCGGACACCCGTGGTCGCAGCGCCCAGCGCCATGTCGATGGCGGCAATCTCATCCTCGCATTGCACCACCGCAATGCCGTATTCCGGATGGCTTTCCAAAAAGTTGCTCTCATCGGTGGCCGGGCTGATGGGGTAGTAAGTCTGGTAACGGCAGCCTGCCTTCAGTTTACCCAAGGAATTGGCCTGGGCTCCATTGATAAGAAGTCGCTTGGGGGTATTTTTTTGGGGCTCCAGGTGATAGGGAAACTGGTCGTGCATCTCATCCGGCAGTGCATCCACCGCCTCATAGGCTTTCTTGGAAGCGGCCACGTTCGGGGCCACCAGTTTGGCCTTGCGGCCGGTGTACATCCGGGCAAGAGTTTCTTCCATATTGGAGATATCCATGCGCAAAAGTGCCATGGAAGCTGCCACCGCGATGGTGTTTTTCATGAGGGACAAAGTCCCGTATTCCATGCCGGTGACTTCCGCCACATGGCGGATGACGGAATTAAAATCAATCGGGAGAGTGATGACACCCGATTTTAAGTTCAAGTCATCCAAGGTGATTTTCGTGGGATCATAGATCAGCGCCCCGCCCTTCACCACCTCATGGGCATGGAGACGGGCCGTAGAATCTTCGAAGGTCGCCAGGATGTGGACGTCGTCCACGTGGCTGTGGATGGGCTTGTCCGATACACGGACCTGGAAATAACTATGCTTGCCCTTGATGTTGGAGTGATATTCGCGTTTCCCGAAAACCCAAAGGCCCGCGGAGGCGCAGGCTTGGGAAAATAAGTTGGCGGAAGAATCAACACCGGTCCCCTGAGGTCCGCCGATCATCCAGTTCACTTCATTCACGACTTTCATTTTCGACTCCTACGGAGGGATGAAATTACGCGCAAAACGTTTTTAACGCAGGATTAGAATAATACGAGTTTCAGGCCTAAAAGACAATTCGATTAAAGTATTTTCGTTGTTACCTGCGCCATTATGCGCTGCCAAACCGCTTTTAAGCCCCATTCGCCTCTCCGACTATGATCTGAATCATGTCTAAGTACTGTTTGCGTCATGATTGTGATGTTTCTCTTGTCCTAATCTTATCCAGGATTTTCTGTTTGCTGGAGGTTCGAACGCGAGATTGGGGTTTAATGACCCAAACTTTACGGATTTTCTTGGATCTTGGCTTTTTCATTTCAAATTCCAACTTCCGCCGAATTAAAATGGACCCGCTTATTTTAATACACCCACCTCCAGCAAGGGGCTGATATTGGCAGCCAAACCCTCGAAACAGTACTTTTCCCTGCTCAGCTCGGCCGGATTGCTTTTCCCCGCCCTTTTTCTCACTAGTTTAGGAGCTTACACCCTCACATTGAATCCCGCTCTTTTTAGGAATGATTCGCCCGAAACCATCACCGCCTGTTTCACCTTAGGAGTATCTCACCCACCCGGCTATCCCCTTTATACCCTTTTAGGCCGCCTATTCGCGCTAATCTCCCTGGGCAATCCAGCTATGACGATTAATTTCTTCTCCTCATTTTGGGGAGCCTTGGGGGTTTGTTTTTTTGCCGCAAATCTTTACTCGTTTTTAACTTCTTTGGTTTCCCCCAAGAACCAAAGTCCCAACCGGTTCGTTATCACCTTCGTCTGTGTTATCGGCTCCCTTTGTTTCGCCTTATCGAAAAGCTATTGGAGTTTATCACTTGCGGCGAAGGGGGGAATTTATACCTTTCAAGTGGTTTTAGAACTCGTATTGCTTCTTTATTTCCAAAACCTCGTTCGAAACGAAAATCGCCAAAAAGCTCAGAATAAGAGTATTTACTTCCTTGTTTTTATTTTCGCATTGGGGTTAGCAAATCATTGGCCTTCGTTAATATTGATCATCCCAGCAATTGCATTGAGCGCTTTGGTTTATCCCGAGTTTCCGAAAACCCTCCTTCATTTCGAGTGGAAAAAAAGGCTGATTTGTTTAACGATTGCAGTCATCACCCTGAGTGTTTATCTTTATCTTCCACTTCGCTCCAACTTGCATCCAGAGCTGAACTTCGGTTCTCCGTCCTCTTTCAAAAGTCTCTACACATCACTTTTTAGGATCGGTTATTTCAAGCGAGAAACTCTTGTTTCTTTTATGCCGACAGCCCTTTCCACCATTCAAGACAAAAGCGTTTATATTTCGAACCGTTTTGGAAACGAGTTCAATCCCGTCTTTTCCTTACTGGCTTTCTTCGGAGTCTTCCTTCTTTGGCGCAGCGGCCGCAAAAAAGAATTGCTCTTCTTACTGCTTCTACTTTTAACGACAGTCATGGCCAATATCCTTTATCTCCAAGTTTCGCCAATTGAGTATTGGCACTTGGATGACCATCTCATAACCGTCAATTGGATAATTGCCTTTTTGTCCTCATTCGGTGGTTATTTTCTTTTTGCCCGGGTTCGGAGCCACAATACACTTAAATATGTCCTGCCGATTCTTTTGCTAGTCCTCCCAATTCTAACGTTCCAAAAAAACTTATTATCCGATGACCAGACAAAAGAATTTTTGTATTGGGGTTATGGCATGGAAGCACTGAAATCCATGGATCAAAACTCGAGGTATTTCGCGGAATCGGATTACGATTTTTTTTCTATTCTTTATTTAAAGGACGTGGAACACAAACGACCGGACGTGACTTTGAAGATATCCACCTTCTTGACAAAAGATGATTGGGACAACTTAGTTCGGGAGGTGTCTTCAGAATCATCGCCCGCCGGGCACCCCATTTATTGCGCATTCCCGAACGGGGATTTCATCAACGGTTATCTCCACTACGCCAAGACTTCCGCTTTTAAGCCAACGGGGACCGTGGTCGAATTCATGCCACCCAAAAAAGCCCTTCAAAAAAGTCCGGATTTGGGGCCACTCGAGGATCTTTGGGAAAGACATCTCGCCCCTGAACGCCGGAGCGGCAACCCCATTGACGGCCTGCTGATGGAGTTATGCGCCTATCCCTATTTAAACATGGCTAATTACTTAAAATTCTTCCACAACATGAAATATTGGAATTCCTACTATTCTCGTGCGCTCAGTTTGATTCAAAATCCTAGGTGGCACTATGAAACTGAATTCAGGATGTTGGCGAAAGACGAAAAATACAATTCAATTATTCGGATGACCCCGAGCTTCAACGGATGCAGGAATACTACAAAAACTCAAACCATTCACCAGTGATGAATTTATTTTCGACAAAATAAAAAACCCGACCTCTCTTTCGAAAGGTCGGGTTCATTTCAAAATCCCGGCAGCGTCCTACTCTCCCACACAAGACATGTGAAGTACCATCAGCGCTGGAGGGCTTAACTTCCGTGTTCGGAATGGGAACGGGTGTTTCCCCTCCGCTATAACCACCGGGAAACAGCGATCTCAGTTTCTGTTATTCGCAGAACTGGCAATTAATTGAACGATAGAAATACGACTTCTTGAACCTTCGTGCGTCTGAAGATGCGGTAGAGATGAAACATATGACCAAGCCTCACGGCGGATTAGTACTGGTCAGCTGAACACCTTACGGTGCTTCCACACCCAGCCTATCAACCACGTAGTCTACGTGGAGCCTTTAGGGGCCTTGCGGCCCGGGACATCTCATCTTGGGGTGAGTTTCACGCTTATATGCGTTCAGCGTTTATCTCGTCCGAATATAGCTACCCTGCAACCACCCCTGGCGGGATGACAGGAGTACCAGAGATTCGTCCTTCCCGGTCCTCTCGTACTAGGGAAAGCTCCCCTCAAATGTCCTACGCCCGTACCAGATAGAGACCGAACTGTCTCACGACGTTCTGAACCCAGCTCACGTACCACTTTAATAGGCGAACAGCCTAACCCTTGGAACCTACTTCAGCTCCAGGATGTGATGAGCCGACATCGAGGTGCCAAACCTTGCCGTCGATATGAACTCTTGGGCAAGATCAGCCTGTTATCCCCAGAGTAGCTTTTGTCCGTTGAGCGACGGCCCTCCCACGAGGTACCGCCGGATCACTAAGCCCTGCTTTCGCACCTGCTCGACGTGTCTGTCTCGCAGTTAAGCTCCCATATGCCTTTACACTCGTAAGCGCGATTTCCAACCGCGCTGAGGGAACCTTTGGGCGCCTCCGTTACGCTTTGGGAGGCGACCGCCCCAGTCAAACTGTCCAGCAGGCATTGTCCCTAGGCCGGATCACGGCCTTAGGTTAGAACTTCAATACAACAAGAGTGGTATTTCACTGACGACTCCGCGGAGGCTGGCGCCCCCGCCTCAAAGTCTCCCACCTATGCTACACATGTTAAACCGAAGTTCAGTGCCAACTTGCAGTAAAGCTTCATGGGGTCTTTTCGTCTAGATACGGGTATCGAGCATCTTCACTCGAACTACTATTTCGCCGAGCATGTTGCCGAGACAGTGCCCAAGTCGTTACGCCATTCGTGCAGGTCGGAACTTACCCGACAAGGAATTTCGCTACCTTAGGACCGTTATAGTTACGGCCGCCGTTTACTGGGGCTTCGGTTCTGAGCCTCGCTTGCGCTAACCCATCCCCTTAACCTTCCAGCACCGGGCAGGCGTCACACCCTATACGTCGCCTTACGGCTTTGCAGAGTGCTGTGTTTTTGTTAAACAGTCGCTTGAGCCATTTATCTGCGGCCCCTTCACGCTTGCACGCTAGTGGGGCCTCCCTTTTCCCGAAGTTACGGGAGTAATTGGCCGAGTTCCTTGGCAACACATAACTCGAGCGCCTTAGGATTCTCTCCTCATCTACCTGAGTCGGTTTGCGGTACGGTCACCTAGGACTCCCTAGAGGATTTTCTTGGCAGCGTAGAGTCAAAGACTTCGCCTTGCGGCTCGAGAAGTCCCTTGGTGTATATGGCCCGCGGATTTTACCTACGGACCCACCTCAAAACCCCTCCCGGCACGACCATCGGCCGGGTTCCCCTATCTTTCTGCGTCTCCCCATCGGTGATAACGTCTTTCGGCGGTTCAGGAATTTTAACCTGATATCCATCATCTACGCCTTTCGGCCTCGACTTAGGAGCCGACTTACCCTGAGCGGATTACCCTTGCTCGAGGAAACCTTAGATTTACGGCGTGCGTGTTTTTCACACGCATTTACGCTACTTAATCCGGAATGATCACTTCTGTTTGGTCCAGCTGTCCTTACGGTCAGCCTTCATCCTACGACAGAACGCTCCTCTACCAGATGCACCCTCCGAGGAAGGTGCAAATCCACAGCTTCGGTGACATGCTTGAGCCCCGTTAAATTGTCGGCGCAGAATCGCTCGAACAGTGAGCTGTTACGCACTCTTTAAATGATGGCTGCTTCTAAGCCAACATCCTGGTTGTTTAGGCGACTCCACATCCTT
>JASHQZ010000132.1 GCA_030038835.1 candidate division FCPU426 bacterium | reverse complement strand
GGAAAAAAGCCTCCTTCCTCGCCAAGCCCTTCACCCTGGAAGCCCTGGACCTGGCCGTGAAGCGGGCGCTGGGGCAGCTGCCGGCCGGGCCCCCGGAGGAGGAAGGCGGTCCCGGGCATTGACCCAACGGCCGCGGAGGACGGGCAAGCTCCTTTGACCTGGAATAAAAAAGGCCCCTGGATTTTCCAGGGGCCTTTTCATTGAAGGGATGGGAGACATCCCCTCCCGGGGCCTTAGGGGGCTGCCGGGGTGCTCGAAGCCGCGGCCGGGCTCGCCACGGGCGTGGCCTCCGCCGCCGGTTTCTTCTTCTTGTGTTTATGCTTCTTCATCATCGGCGTGGCTTCCGGCGTCGGCGCCATGGCCGCAGCCGCCGCGGGGCTGGCCACGGGCGTGGCGTCATCCGCCCAGACTTTAGCGGCTGCCGTTCCCAAGAGCAGGACCGCCATCAAGGTGACGATTGATTTTTTCATAAAAAATTCCTCGCTTTAAATTTATTAAGGGCCGACCGCTCCCCCACTTGAGACGCTGGGTGCCGCGCGAAAGTTCCAGGCTTTAAAATTTCCGTCGCCCCGCCGGTTCGCCGCCGTCACCCCAACAAGGGAGTCTTAAATTTTGCCGTTTCTACAAATCTGTCCTGCCTCCGGTCCCGCCCACCACTTCCTTTTCCGACCCGGGGTTCCGGTTTTTTATCCGATGCGCGGCGTTTTTTATTTCCGGGGCGGAATTTTTTCTTTATTCCGCCGGTTTCACCAAAAAAGAAACCCCTGAAATCCTTTTTCGTTTCCCGCCCGGGACTTGGTATGGCTTATGCTTTATTCCTTCCCAGCCTCCTCCCATACCGCTTTTTTTGGCCCGGGTCCTCCCAAGACGGACCCGGGCCCCGGAAGGAAAAAACCTGGGCCTTGGAATCAGGAGGGGCGCGGATAAAACGCTGGCAACTCAGATTAATCATTTAAATCTTGGAGTAATGTTGGCCCAAGCGTGCATCCGCCCCCGTCCAGATTCCAGGTCAAGGGAGTATCGGGGGGAATTCAAACGGAGGTCCGGCCTTGAAACGACGGCAACCCTTCTCCACTGGCATGCGCCGTGAAAAGTCCAGCCCATGATCCTCGTGTTATGGTTTTTCCGGGATTGGATCAGTGAAAAGCTTTCGAAACTGAAACAGTCCTCTGGATTTTAAGACATCCCGCTCATTTTGAAGAGGATGATGGTTTTGCCTATTTGGATCAATATCCGTTGCTGGGAGCCGCCGTGAAGGTGACAACGCCGGATGAGCCTAAGGGGCTGGGCGGCGTGCAGCCTGTCGTGCGGGCGCTGGTTCCACCCCCGCCTTGGACCGAGGTCGTGCCGGCAAAAGAGGTCAATGTTTCGATGAAGGAAATAATTCCTCCCCCGCCTCCACCGCCGCCGGCGCCGCCGTTTGCCAACAATTGGCCCCCACCGGTGATGGAACTGGCTTCCAGGAGGATTGATCCTCCCGCTCCTCCTCCATCGTCGCCCGATGGGTCGAAGCACTGGTTGGCCCCGCTCATGTCAATCGTTCCACTGACCGTTGCGGGGCCCGTCAGGGAATTGGTATCCGGGTTGTAAACGATGATCCACAGGAGTCCCCCGCCGCTCGAGCAGTCGCTACCAGTGGATGGGACAACATTGAGGCCCCCGGCGCTCCCCATGTTGGCGGGATGAACGGCGTTGTCGTTGGCCGCCCCGCCTAGGGCGAGGTTGCAGACGTCGTCAAAATCATCCCCTCCGGCGCCGCCATGGCCTCCACCGGCCCCCAAGGGCCAGTCGCAGCCGTTGACATTGGTGCAGAGTCCGCCGCCGCCCGGCCCTTCCGGGCAGCACAACCCGGTGTTGAACGGATATCCCTGCCCCGCTCCCGTGATGGTCCCGTTCAGGGTGAAGCATTGGGTGAAAATCGTCACTCCCCCGGAGATGGTCACCACCGCGCCCGAGGCGATATTCACGCAACTGAAGGTGTAGGCGCCGCTGGTGAGGGTGGTCACCCCCGAGTTCAGGATCAGGCTGGGCGGGGCGCCAGGGGTACTGGAGGGCGTTGAGGTCGGCGTACCGGTGGGAGTGTTCGTGGAAGGGGGAGTGTTAGTGGCCGTGCTGGTCGCGGAAAGGCTGGGGGTCGGGGTGGGCGTAGCGGTAGCGATGGCGGTGGTCGTGGAAGTAGGGCTCTTGGAAGGGGTCGGGGTGCTGTTAGTCGCGGCGGTGGAAGTCGGCGTTGGGGTGGACGCGCTCGGCGGAAGCGCCGCGGTCGTATAATTTTTCAGGCAGCTCTCCGTGAAAAGGAAGGTGCCACCCAGCCAAAAGAAAATCCAGATAGTCGGCCATTTCATAAGAACCTCCTCAAGAGCCATCCCTGCAGAAATATCTCATAAATTATACCTCGATCGTCGAAAAGTCAAAATAGGACTTGAGGGATTCCAGGCCCGCCCAAAACAGGCTGAGGGCAAGCCTTTCCGGGTGTGCCCCGGGCTATTTTTTCCGGGGTTCGAAGGGGATCAGCTTGTCTTGGATCAGCTCGTGCGCCAGCAGGAAACCCAGCAGGAGGTGGCCGTCGGCGCTGAAATGGTCGCTTCCTCCCCTCTCCGAGAAGGGGTAATAACTGATCTTGAGGGCCGTGAGCGGGGAAACGAAGTCGAAGGTCGGCGTACCCATGTATTGGATGACCTTGCGCCAAAAGTCGTAGATAGGGCCTGTTCCGCCGAATTCCCCGGCGGGGATGATGACGACTTCCATCCGCACCGCGTTCCCATCGCGGGTCCTCATGGCTCCCAGCTTTTCCGCCAGGATTTTCATGGGCCTGGCCATCAACTGGGCGATTTTATCGGTAATGTCCGGGTACTGGTTGAGTTGGTCAAAGGAGGCGAACTGGACCTGGCCGTTGTCGGTGGAAACGAGTTTTTTGTCCTGGCACAGGTCGAAGATCTCCTTGGGAAGCCCCGGCTGGAGCCTCTCCTGGTAGGGTTTTAAGGTGTATTCAGGACTCCCCTGGGTGGGAACCCCCTCGGCGTCATAGGGCCATTGGTAAAAGGGGTCCAGGTCCACCCCGGGCGTAAAAAAGTTGATCACCAGGTCGATGTCGAACTTCTTCACCAGGTCGGGAACGAGGTGATAGGGCCAAACGATCTGGTGGTTCCCCCCGACCTGCCCGCAATGGAGGACCTCATAGTGGGTGGGGACATCCTCCAGGGCCGCCAGGGTGTTGAGGGTTTCCTCCGTGCGCTTGGACAATGTGGCGAACCGGTTGTAGAACTCCCAGCCCCTCTTTTTCACGTCGGCGTCGAACTGGTGGAAGGTGTGGGAGTCGCCCACCACCAGGATGCGGAAGGTGTGGGCGGGCTTGGCCGTGGGGTAGCGGAAGTCCGTGAGGCCGTCCTGGTTGAACGCCTCCGCGAACTTGTTCTCCTGGAGGTAAAGGTCGCGGTAGGACGTGATGATGTTCGTGCGGGGATGGGAGAAATAAAGCTTCCTCTCCGAGGCCGGGTCGGCGGCGACGAAAACCGGGTCCGGAAGGTCCACGTCCCAAAAGAGGGAGAAGACGAAGGGGTCCGTGGTTTGCGTGTCGCCCCAGATCGACACGAAGGTGACGGGCTGGTATTGGGGGGTCAGGCGGGCCAGCGGCGCGTTCCGGTCCTGCTGGGCGGCGTAAAGCACCCCGCCCGACCAGGCCATATTCTGGATACGCAGGCCCTTGGAAAGGGCCGTCCAATCGAACGACTTGTCGTCCTCCTGGGCGAACTTGTCCTTGGGGGAGAGCCGGTAGACCTGGTCCTGCGACTTGTCGGCCAGGAAAAGATCGCCGCCGCCCACGGCCAAGGCCCCGGGCTGGGGCGCCTCCGGCTTTCCGCGGAATATCGTGAGGACCTTCCCGGTTTTCAAGTCCAGTTTCCGGAGGGTCCCGAAACCGGGTTGGGTGAAGTACAGGCCGTCCCGGGAGGGCAGGTAGACCATGCTCCAAACCTCCCCCAGGGAGGCCTTCAGGGCGTCCCCGTCGCTCCACCCGTCGGTCTTATTCCCCGCCAGGGTGGTGACGGTCTTTTTGTTCAAGTCGATGAGGCGGATCAGGGCGTTCCCGTTGTCGTACACGGCGATCCGCTGGTTGGGCAAAACCGCCAGGGCCGTGGGACGGTTGAAAAGCGCGTCCAAAAGGGGCCCGTCCGCGTAGCCGGGTTTCCCATTCCCGGCCAGGGTGGTCACCTGGTTGGCGTTCTCCAGGTCCACCATCCGGATGCGGTTGTTGTCCCGGTCGCAGACGTAAAGCTGGGTCCCGTCGTCGTTGAAGGCCAGCCCCTGGGGCGCGTGGAACAGCGCGGAATAAAAAGGCCCGTCCGCGTAGCCGGAGGTCCCGTTTCCCGCCACCAAATCCTGGAAGCTTTGCATGGGGTAAAGCGCCCAGGCGCCCGACGGCCCCAGCCAAGCCCAAAGGAAGGCCCCGGCGAAAAGGGGGAAACCCCTGAAAACCGTTTTCAAATACCCGCTCAATTCACATGCCCTTCCTGGCCGACCGGCCTGGGACGGTTCCGGTGAAACCGGCTTATTGTACGGTCACCGGGCGCGATGAGAAGGGGATTTTCGGCGGCGGTAGCGGCTCATTTGGGCGGAACACCTCACCTTTTCCCCCTCTGAAAGAGGGACTGTGGTTTTGAGGCGAATGCACTACCCGGTCCGCGGCCCCTTTCATCCCCCCAAAAATTGTTGGAATCCATCCTTTTTCCGGGTTTTCAATCGTCCAAACTCCTCCTGGATATATCCGCAAATGAATCTGATGAGCCTTTTAAAATCCAAAC
>JASHQZ010000131.1 GCA_030038835.1 candidate division FCPU426 bacterium | reverse complement strand
TCCCGGTAAAACTGCCCGAAATCGGAAAGCCCGTTGTAATAAATGAGGGCCAGCCGCAGGTCCCGGCTTTCTTCTTTCCTGGATTTCCACTGAAAGCCAAGCTCGAGGTTCTTGTTGAGGCTTTGTGTTTCGGCCTTCCACTGGAAGTCGGCGGTGAAATAGCCGCGCCAGAAGGTCCCGCCGACGTCGGCGGCGGGCGAATAAATTTCCGTTCCGGCGGAGCAAAAGAAGGGGTTGTTGCCCCGGGGATAGATGTTTTCCCAGTCCCCGATTCCCGCGTAAAGGCGCCATTCCTCGAAGGGCCGGAAGGAGGAAGTCAGGTTGAAATTTTCCCGGCTGAAAAAGATGGGGTTTTGCACCCCTTGCAGGGAATCCCCCAAATGGGCGCTCTGGTGCTCGAATTCCAGCCGTTGGGAGAAGGGGCCCGATGCCTCACTCAGGTACATTCCGGCATACCAATCCCCGGCCAGCATCGGAAAGACGGCTCCATTCTCCCCCAGCAGGATGTAACCCTGCCCGAAAACGCCCCATCCCCATTGGGTCTGGTCCGGCGGTGAGTAGCGCAGGAACTCAAAGGTATCCCCTACCGCGCCCTCGTAGCGGGTTTGGTTGAGGTAGGCGGTAATGCCCGTATAGGGGTCGCGGGGGGCGCCGATGAGGGTCTTAAAGAGGGGTGACGGCGGAAGGAAAACCCACTGGTTTTCATCCGCTTGCGAAGGAAAGGCCGAAAACAGGACCAAACCCCAGAGGACATAGAGAACGGCAAAGACAAAAAAATTTCTCTTCTTTCGAAACATTCTTGAACTCTGTGAACTCTGTGGTAAATCAGGCTTTCAAAAGTTTTTCGTAGGCTTCGACCATACGCTGGGCCGTGGCGCCGGAGGACCATTTTTGGGCCTCGGAAAAGGTTTCGGATTTCTTTTGGCCGTAAAGGGCCTTGTCGGTCAACATGCGGTAAACCGCCTCGGCGAATTCGTCTTCGTCCAACCGCGTCACCAGGCCGCCCCGGCCCGTGGCCATGACGTCCTTGATCCCCAGTTCCCCCACGGCCACCACCGGGGTTTCGGCGGCCATGGCTTCCGTCACCACCAGGCCCTGGGTTTCGGTCACCGAGGCGAACACGAAAAGGTCGGCTCCCGCGTAGCAGTCGCGCCAGTCCTCCTTGCTCAAATAGCCCGCGAAATGGACATAATCGGTCATCCCCAATTCGGCGGCCATCTTTTCCAAGCCCTTCTTGGCCGGGCCTTCACCGGCGATCAGGAATTGGAGGCGGGGCAACCGGGGCTTCAGCCGGTACACCACCCGCATGAGGAAGTCGATGTTCTTTTCCTCCGCCACCCGGCCCATGAAAAGAACCACCTGGTCTTCCGGCTTGTAACCCTTCAGCTTCCGGAACCTTTGCCGGTCCTTGCCCTCAAACCGCTCCAGCCGGATACCCGTGGGGATCACCTCGATGGGCTGGGTGACGTTGTAGCTTAAAAGGACGTTTTTCATCTCGCTGGAAGGCGTGACGATGAGGTCGCAGCCGTTGGAATAGCGGCGGCTGGCGCTTTTGGCGTACCAAATGCTGAGGACCTTGGGCAAAAACCAAAGGTAATGCTCCACATAGGCGGCGAAAAGGGTGTGGTAGGTATGCACCACCTTGGCCCCGGATTTCCGGGCCCATTTCACGGCGGGCCCCCCCAGCGTGAAGGGTGTCTGGGTGTGGACGATATCGTACTTCGCGTCGATGAATTGCTGGATGAGTTTGCGGTCCTCCCAAGGCTTGGCCAGGCGGTCCTCCGGGTCGAAGAACAGGTACCAGGAGGGGAAGCGGAAGACCTTCAGGTGGTCGGTTTCGTCGATCTGGTTGGGGAAGGCCGGGGCGTAGACGTGCACTTCATGCCCCATCTTGGCGAATTCCTCGCCGAAAACCCGGGTGGAGGTGGAAACGCCGTTGATACGGGGGAAATAGGTGTCGGTGACCAGGGCGATTTTCAAGAAAGGCCTTTCAAAAAAATTTCACCACCAAGAACACCAAGGCCACCAAGAAAAGATTAAATCTTCGAAACAATATTTTTTTCCTCGAAGTTCTTGGTGCTCTTGGTGAGCTTGGTGGTTAAAATTCTACGGCGTACAAAGTTTCCATTCTTCGGCGGCGAATTCCTTGACTTTGTCCAGCACCTGCGCCACGGGCACCTTGGCCACGTCCTTGGAACGGCGGCGTTTGACTTCCATCACGCCTTCCTTCAGCCCCTTGGCGCCTACGCGAACCGACAAGGGCAGGCCCAAAAGGTCCGCGTCCTTGAACTTGAAGCCCGCCGTGACCTCGGCGCGGTCATCATAAAGAACCTCGTAACCGGCCTTCTTTAAATCCTCGTAACATTGGTCCGCGGCCTTGGCCACTTCGGGGTCCGAGGGATTCAAAAGGAGGAGATGCACCTCATAGGGCGCGACGGAGATCGGCCAAAGGATTCCGTCCGCGTCGTTATGCTGCTCGATGGCGGCGCCCACCGTGCGGGTGACGCCGATGCCGTAGCAACCCATGACGGTTTCGTGGTCCTTCCCGTCTTCTCCCAGGTAGACGCATTTCATGGCCTTAGAGTACTTGAGCCCCAGCTTGAAGGTTTGTCCCACTTCGATGCCGCGCCCGGCCTTCAGGGGTTTGCCGCACTTGGGGCAGCCGTCGCCGGTGACGACGCTTCTTAAGTCCGCCCATTCAGGGTCCTTGAAGTCGCGGCCGAATTCCACGTTGGTAAGGTGGACATCCTTTTCCAGCCCGCCCGTCACGTATTGGTGTCCACCCTGCAGGGCCTTGTCCGCGACGATGCGCACGCCCGAAAGGCCGACCGGCCCGGCGAAACCCACCGGCGCCTTGGTGACTTCCATCACCTTTTCGGCCGAGGCCAGGGCTAGTTCCTGCGCCTCGAGGAAATTTTGGAGTTTCACTTCGTTCACGTCATGGTCCCCGCGCACAAGGACGGCCAGGGGTTTTCCGTCAGCCACGAAAATGAGGGTCTTGATGAACTGCCGGGGGGGAAGTTTCAACAGTTCGCTCACGTGTTCCACCGTGTGCTTGCCGGGAGTACGGACTTTCTCCTGGCCCCCGCCGGCGGCTTGGGCGGCATGGGAGGCGGGTACTCCTGTGGCCTTTTCCAAATTGGCCGCGTAGCCGCAGGCTTCGCATAGGGCGATGGCGGCCTCGCCCGTTTCCGCCAGCACCATGAACTCGTGGGTGAAAGAACCGCCGATCAGCCCCGAATCCGCCTCCACCGGCGCGAAGGTGAGGCCGCACCGTTTGAAAATGCGCTTGTAGGCCTCGAACATGGTCCAGTAGGTCCTGTCGCAGGCCTCGTCATCCACGTCGAAGGAATATCCGTCCTTCATAAGGAACTCCCGGCTGCGCATGACGCCGAAGCGGGGCCGCACCTCGTCGCGGAACTTGGTGGCGATCTGGTAGAGGTTGAGGGGAAGCTGCTTGTAGCTTTTGAGCTCCCGGCGCACCAGGTCGGTGATGACTTCCTCGTGGGTGGGCCCCAGGGCATAGTCCCGTTCGTGGCGGTCCTTGACGCGCATGAGTTCCTTGCCGTACTTCTGCCAGCGGCCTGTCTCCTGCCAGAGCTCGGCGGGGGTCAGGATGGGCATCAGCACCTCCTGGGCCCCTCCCCGCTCCATCTCCTCGCGGATGATCCTCATCACCTTCAGGAGCGAGCGTTGCCCCAGGGGCAGGTATTCGTAGATGCCCGAGGCCACCTTGCGCATCAAGCCCGCCCGCAGCATCAGCTTGTGGGACGGGATTTCCGCCTCGCCCGGGGTTTCCTTGACCGTGGGGATCAGCGCTTTGGACACTCGCATTTAAAACCTCAAGCAAGAAATTGAACCACCAAGGGCACCAAGCTCACCAAGAAAAGCATCGGCAAAAGCGAAACCTTTGAAGTGAGACAAAAAATAAGGCCACGGAATTCCGTGGCCTTACAGGAACACTATTCTCTTCAATCCGTTTTTTTCAGCAAGTTATTTTTGAGGCCGTTCTTGGTGAACTTGGTGCCCTTGGTGGTTCAATAGACGTTAAGACTTTTGGGCGGCTTGGTCCATCTCCGCGGCCCGTTTCTTGATCTCACCGATCAGGTTGGGCACCAGTTCCTCTTCCTTCAAGCGGGTTTTTGCCACGCCCTTCTCGAAGATGACCCCATGGCCCTTTTCCGCGCAGAGGCCGACGTCCGCTTCCGCGCCCTCGCCCAGGCCGTTCACCACGCAGCCCATGATGGCGACCCGCATGTTGGTCTTCATCGTGAGCGTCGCCGTTTCCACCGCGTCCACCATGGATTCCAGGTCCACGTGGCAGCGGCCGCAGGTGGGGCAGGCCACGATCTCCACGCCTTCCTTGCGCAAGCCCATGGAGCGCAACAGGTGGGTGGCCACCTTCACTTCCTCCACCGGGTCGGCGGTCAGGGAAACGCGGATGGTATCGCCGATACCGTCGGCCAAAACCGCGCCGATGCCCGCCGCGCTCTTGGTGATGCCTTGCATCTTGGTGCCCGCTTCCGTCACGCCCACGTGGAAG
>JASHQZ010000130.1 GCA_030038835.1 candidate division FCPU426 bacterium | reverse complement strand
GCGGCAGATCATGAGGGAAAACGGCTACGTGACCATGGACCAGGTGAGGATGTGGCCGGAGATGCCCAACTTCGACGCCCTCTGCCAGAAGTTCATCGGCGAGCACCTGCACACGGACGATGAGGTGCGGTTCGTTCTTTCCGGCTCGGGCGTGTTCGAGATCCGCAGCCTGGACGACCGGTGGATGAAGGTCATCGTGGAGCCCCAGGATTTCATCTCGGTGCCCGCCAACCGCTACCACCGCTTTTACCTGACGGACGAGAAGAAAATCCAATGCGTGCGCCTGTTCAAGGACCAATCCGGCTGGGCGCCCTTTTACCGCAAGGACCGGGAAGGGGCGGCCGCGGCCAAGTAATTCCGCCGTTTTTGACTTCCAGGCAGGGGCGAGGTATTCTCGCTCCTGCCTTTTTTATTGGCTGAAAGGATGATGGGAGCCGCCATGGCCGAGTACATCCTCACCCCCGAAAAGAAGAATCAGCCCCCGGCCCTCGAACTGATGGAGGAGCTGCACCGCCGGGGTTTCCCCGTGGAAATCAACCTGAAGGGCCGGGACCCGAAATGGGACGCCATCCGGTTTTTCCAGCCCGGTCCCCCGGAAATCGAGTGCTTCCTCTCCTTCGACGCGGACAACGGCTCCTATTCCGTCGCCGTTTCGCAGGACGCCCCGCCCTCGGCCGCCGACCTCCAGATCTTCCTCGTGGACGCCCTTCTGCAAAACCTCGGCGGCCAGGTGGACAACGTCAACACGCGGGAAAGGTTCACGCCCGAGGAGTTCGGCGCCAGGCTCAAGCGTCACCACAACCCTTCCGAAAGGATGAAGGAATGGTTTTGGGTCGCCTTTTCCTGGGCCGTTTCGGTCCTGGCCCTGGGGATCTACTTCGTGGTGGCCCCCCACCTTCGGCAATTGGTGGCCTTGATCCTGGTCTTGTCCTCCCTCAGCGCCCTCCTCCAGACCTATTCCCACCTCAAGAACTGATAAGGCAGTTCACAGCCGGCGGTTCGCGGCAAAAGCTTAAAAACACGGGACGAAAGCCCTTGCGGTCGACTGTGAACTGTAAGCTTATGGATGGATAATGTTCTCATGAATCCAATGGACCTTACCCAAAAATTAAAGCACAAGGCGTCGGAACTGGGCTTTGAGCTTTCCGGCGCCACCCCCGCCGTTCCTACCCCCGGCTACCCTTCTTTTTTGGATTGGCTCCAGAGGGGTTATGCCGGGGAGATGGCCTACCTGGACCGGCGCAAGGAAGAGCGTGGAAACCCACAGTCCCTTCTCCCGGGCGCCAAGTCCGTTTTTTGTGTGGGGCTCAGTTACAACCCTTCCCCCGAAAACTCGCCCCTTTTGGAGAGGCACCCTGTTTCCTGCTACGCCTGGGGCCGGGATTATCACGAAGTCCTGGGGGAAAAGCTGGAGGCCCTCTCGGATTATCTTTGCCGGGAGCTGGCCCCCGGAGCCAAGGCCAAATGGTACGTGGACACGGGCCCGGTTTTGGAGCGCGGTTACGCGGCCCAAGCGGGTTTGGGATGGAGGGGCAAGAACACCTTGTTGTTGAACCGGCGTTTCGGGTCTTTTTTCTTCTTGGGGGAAATCCTCACCGACGCCGATCTGGCCGCCGACGCGCCCGTGGAAGACCTTTGCAAAACCTGCACCGCCTGTCTGGACGCCTGCCCCACCGGAGCCCTGGAGGCGCCCGGCCTGTTGAACGCCGTCAAGTGCATCAGCTACCTCACCCTGGAGCACCGCTCGCCCCTGCCCCCCGGGGCCAGCCTTCACGGCTACTTGGCCGGCTGCGACCTGTGCCAAACCTCCTGTCCCTACAACGCCAACGCCCCCGCGGGCCGGGAAGCGGCTTTCCAGCCCCGGCCCGAAATCCTGGCCCTGACCCGCGAACAGGCCGTGCGCATGTCGGAGCGGGAATTGAAGGAGTTCACCCGGGACAGCGCCCTGGAGCGGATCAAGTTCCCCATGTGGGTCCGGAACGCCCAACATCCTCAAGGTTCCAAGGGCGGGCGTTAAGCCCGCCCGCCGGGTGGATTTAACAATCCAATGACCGGTTCTTCCTTCCGAACCGCCTGGTTTCGAAAGTCCCGGCCAATATACTGGACTGGTTTTAAGCCATCTCTTAATCTATTTAGGAAATTATCATGCCTGCCCGCCGAGCCTTTTGGATCCTTTGGGCCGCTTTGGCCTGCGCCCCCCTTTGGGCCTATACCTCCGAGGATTATTACCTGGCGGGGTTCAACTTTTACGCCCATAAGGACTATGCCAGTTCCATCCCTTACCTCCAGGTTGCGGTAAAACTGGATCCCCAAAACTGGAAGGCCTGGCAAATCCTGGGTTTCGACTATTACCTCTCGGGCCAGCCGCTTTTAGCCCTCCCGGCCTTTGACCAAAGCCTCAAAGGGAATCCCGACAACCCGCAGCTGTGGAACCTGGCCGAGGGCATCCGGGCCCAGGCGATCTGGGAGGCGGAACATAACGACCCATACCCCAGGGTCTTCCGTAATCCGGACTACGATATCTGGGTGTGCCTGCGGGCGGGGTTTATTTCCTCCAGCCTGGGCAACCTGGCCAAATCCGCCCCGGGTTTCCAGGCTGAATACCGTTCCATGTACGGCCAAGCATCCGCCTCCTGCGACGGTTCCGGGCCGCTGGCCACCTTGGAAGTGGGATTCATGCTGGACACTTATAACGCCTGGGGGGTGGTTTTCGACGGTGCGCCCCTGAACGGGTTCAAAGCCTCGGCCCAGGACAATTACGGAGACACCTTAAAAGGCAGCATCCAACCCAACATGATTTCCATCCAGGCCGAGTATTACCGTTTCTTCAAGCTGGGGCGCACCCGCCTTTGGGCCAGCGCGGGCGCCGGGCCCTATCTCAGCGTCGTGGAGCTCAACTACACGCAAAACGCCGCGGCCGTCCAGTCCGGAGAATTGGGGGGGCTGGGATATGGGGGG
>JASHQZ010000129.1 GCA_030038835.1 candidate division FCPU426 bacterium | reverse complement strand
GCCTTTAAAGCCTGTTGCGGGCTGTCACCTGTCAGCTGACTTTAAAGAGCCTTATCGCCGGTGCGGATGGTCGTGACCTCGTCCACGTCCGTGACGAAAATCTTGCCGTCGCCCGGGTTGCCCGTGCGGGCCCCGGTCTTAAGCGCGTCCATGGCGCGGGGAAATTCCTCATCCTCCACCACCAGCATGAACAGGGTTTTGGCCAATTCGTCATACTTGGCCGATCCTACCTGGATGCCTTTTTGCTTGCCGCGGCCCAGTACGTCCATCTTGGTCAAGGCCGTGAAGCCCGACTTTTCCAGGTTTTTCACCACATCCGCCTCCTTTTCAGGCCTCACAATGGCTCGGATCATTTTCATTTAAATCTCCTTGAAACTTATTTTTAACCACGGGGAACACGGGGATTGAATCTTTTCCAAAATCCTAAGATGTTCCCCTGTGTCCTCCGCGTACTCCGTGGTTCAGCCTTTCATCCTCCCGGGATCATGCGCAGGCCCTCCATGGGCGAGGCACTGACCCGGTTGTACGTCGTGGGGCTCAATCCCTTTTCCACCAACAGGGCATCCAACCTCTTGACCGTCTCCGGGATGGTGACCCGTTTCAGGAAGCCTTGGAAGGTCTCCATGGCTTCCTTGTCCCGCTTGAAGACCGTGAAAAGCGCGTCGGTGACCGGCACCACCATTTCGTCGGCGATGGCCTTTTTCGCCATAACCCCGATTTGGGCCTCGCCCGCCAGGCGCCCGCCCAACCAAAGCTGGTAGGCGAACCGTTGGTCCTCACCCACCTTGACCATGCCGCCTGAGTATCCGATATCCGCGCCTTGGTGCTGGGTGCAGCTGTTGGGGCAGCCGGAAATATGGAGCCTTAAGGGCCTCAGATCCGGGTCGCCCAGCGCCTGCCGGTCCCTTAAGTATTGCAGCAGGCTCCCGGCCGCGCCCTGCGAGCTGGTGATGGCCAGGGCGCAAAAACTGGTGCCGGGGCAGGACTGGATGTCCAGGATGGATTTCACGCCGAAGGAAAGCATGCCGAGTTTTTCGGCCATGGAACAAATTTCCGTCACCCGGTCTCCCGGCACCCATTGAAGCTCCAGGTTTTGCTCTTTCGTGACCTGCACTTTCCCGTGGCAATGGACGCGGGCCCATTGGGCGAGGCGCCTGAAATGAGCGTGGTGGATCTCCCCCAGGGACACGAAAAGGGGCACGCGGTAATAACCCTCCTGCCGCTGGGGTTCCACGCCTTCCGGCGGGACGGCCAAAGCCGAACCGCCGGGCGGGTTGAACTCCGGCCAGGGATCGGGGATAAAACCCTTGGGAAGATCCTTGTCGGCCTTGCGCATTTCGGGCAGCGCCTTGCGGAACTCCTCGCGGAATTTCCCGATGCCCCAGCCTTCCACCAAAAACTTAAGCCGCCCCTTGGCCGGCGAGGACCGGTCGCCGTGGAGGATGTAAAGATGGGCCACGGCTTTCAAAGCCGGCAAGCCGTCGGAAAGGGGCAGGAACTCCTCCAAAAGCCAGCCGAGCCGGGGCGTCACCCCCATGCTCCCGCCCACGTGCAGGGAAAAGCCGATTTCGCCCGCCGCGTTTTTCAAGGCCGAAAGCCCGATGTCATTGACCAGGGCGGGGTTTTCGCAGCTGGCGCAGCCGGCCAGGGAAACATTCAGGCGCTTGGGCAGCCGGTGGTTGTAGTAATCGGATTGTCTCACCACCATGTTGGCGATGACCGCCGCCCAGGGCCGCGTGTCGAGGATTTCCTCCGGACAAGCGCCGGCGCAGGGGCCGGCGATGACGTTGCGGAAGGTGTGGCCGCAGGAGGAGCGGGTGGTGATGCCCACCTCGGCGAGTTGTTTGAGGATTTCCGGCACGTTCTCGATCTTGACCGAGTGCAACTCGATGTTTTGGCGCGTGGAAAGGTGCACGTAGCCGCTGGCGTAGGTTTGGGCCAGGTCCGCCACGCGCTCCATCTGGTCGGGGTTGAGCCGTCCGGCGGTCACGCGGAAGCGCATCATGAAAAAGCCCTCGTGCCGCTGGGCGCAGACGCCGTGCATCTTGAGGCGGTAATGGTCGTCCTTGGGGATGGACTTGTAGCCCTCCCGGGCGAACTTCTCCAGGTCCACCATCAGCCCTTCGCGTTTTACCTTTTCAATGTCTATCCCAACCGCCATCTTAATACCCTCCTCGAACTCTCAACTTTTAGGTTCGTTAAACACTAACTTAAAACTCAACACTCAAAACTCATAACTTTCAGTTCAAAGCGTATTCCTCGCTCTCGTTGGTGCGGATGCGGACGGATTCGGCCACGGGGCAGATGAAAATCTTCCCATCCCCGATTTCCCCCGTGCGGTTGGCCTTGATCAGCGCCGCCACCACGGCGTCCACCTTGGAATCCTCCACCACGATTGTCACCATCCACTTGGGCAGGAAACTGATGCCCTTGTTGTCCTCCCCGTCCGCGCTGTACCGCAGGCCGCGCTGTTTTCCCCGCCCATAGACTCGCTGGCGGGTGAAGCCGGCGATGCCGATCTCCTCCAGCTTGACCAGGGTCTCGGCCCATTTGCCGGTCCGGA
>JASHQZ010000128.1 GCA_030038835.1 candidate division FCPU426 bacterium | reverse complement strand
AATTCCTTCTCCATCAGAGGCTGGAACTTCTTCTTTTCGTTGGCTTTCAAATAAGCCTGCTCCGCCGTGATCTTGCCCGCCTCGTAGAACTTCATCAGGCATTGGTCCATGGTCTGCATCCCGATCTTGCTATTCAACTCGATCAGGGAATTCAGACCCGAAACTTTGCCGGTCCTGATCAGGTTGGGCAGGCTTTTCTCGTAGCACAAAACCTCGACCGCCGCGCATCGGCCCTTGCCGTCCTTGGTGGGACACAACTGCTGGGCCACGATGCCCTTGGTGGAGGCAGCCAGCGCCCCGCGCGCCTTTTCCCGCTCGTCGGACGGGAAGACGTTGATGATCCGGTCGATGGTCTTAGCCGCGGAGTTGGTGTGGAGGGTGCCAAAGACCAGGATGCCCATTTCGGCGGCCGCGATGGCCAGGGAAATGGTCTCGTAATCGCGCATTTCGCCCACTAAGATGATGTCCGGGTCCTGGCGCATGGAGGAGCGCAGGGCCGCCTTGAAGGAATGGGTGTCCCGGTGCACCTCGCGCTGGGTGATCTTGCACTTCTTCACCGGATGCACGAACTCGATGGGGTCCTCGATGGTGAGGATGTTGGCCTCGCGGGCGTCGTTGATGGCGTCGATCATGGCGGCCAGTGTCGTGGACTTGCCGCTGCCCGTGGGCCCGGTGACCAGGACAAGGCCGCGCTTGACCCTGCACATGTCCCTCAACACCGGCGGCATGCCCAATTGGTCCAAGGTCAGGATCTTAGTGGGGATGGTGCGGAAGACCGCGGCGATGCCCTGCTGGTTGAAGAAAACGTTGGAGCGGAAGCGGGCCACCCCAGGCACCTCGTAGGCGTAGTCGTAATCGTGCCGCTGCCAGCACAGCTCCCATTGCTCCGGGGTCATGGTCTCGTACAGGAGCACGTGCATGACCTGTTCGGTCATGACCCAATCCTCCAGGGGCACCAGGTCACCCTTGGAGCGGATCAGGGGAGGGTTACCGATGGTCAGGTGCAGGTCGGAGGCCTTGCGCTCCACCATTTTGTGGAAAAGCTCGTCGATGGTCGCCATCAGGCCTCCTCGGCCAGGATCTCGTCGGCCTGGGCCTGGGTGATTTTCTTGGCCGCCACCAGCGCCTTGATGGAAGCCTCCATGGTCTGCATGCCCTGGGAACCGCCGGTGGCGATCATGGAGGGAATCTTGTGGTACTCCTCGCTGCGAATGGTGTTGGCCATGGCCAGGGAATTCACCAAAATCTCGAAGGCCGGCACCATGGCGAGACCCTCGGCGTTCAAAAGAAGGCGCTGGGAGACGATGCCCACCAGGCTTTCCGAAAGGCTGGCGATGGCTTGGGCCTGCTCGGCGGCGGGGAAGAGGTTGATCACGCGGGAAATGGTTGCGGCGGCCGAGCCCGTATGCAGGGTGCCGATGACCAGGTGGCCGGTTTCGGCCGCGGTCAGGGCCAGGCTCATGGTCTCGTAGTCGCGCATCTCACCCACCATGATGATGTCCGGGTCCTCGCGAAGGGCGCTCCGGAGGGCAGCGGAAAAACTTCCCGTATGGGGCCCCACGCTCCTTTGGTTGACCAGGGACTTTTTTCGCTGGTGGATGTACTCGATAGGGTCCTCGATGGTGATGATGTGCTCGTCGCTTTCCGAATTCATGTGGTCCACCAGGGCCGCGCAGGTGGTGGATTTGCCCGACCGGCCGGGACCGGTGATGAGGATGAGGCCCTGGTTGGCGTCGGAGAATTTCTTGAGGATGGGGGGGAGGCCCAGTTCGTCGATGGAGGGAACGCGGGAACTGAAATGGCGGAAGACCGCGTCCCAGCCCTTCCTTTGGCGGTAAGCGTTGACGCGGAACCGTTCGCCGTTGGGCATGGTATAGGAAGTATCCACCTCCCAGTCGTTCTTGAGTTTCTCCAAGGTGACCGGGTCCAGGACCTCGAAAATCATCATCTCACAGTGCGCGGCTGAAAGCGGCTCGGGCGTGATAGGAGCCAGCCTTCCCAACTGCCGGACGTAAATGGGCGAATCGGAGGCCACGTGCAGGTCGGAGCCCTTGCATTCGACGCAGGCTTGGAGGTACTGGTCCAATTCGGGCATGCGGTTCCCAGGGAATCCGGAATGGAAGGCCCTACCAGATTACAAAAATTCAGGCTTTAGTCAATTCTTAAGGAACCTTATAATCAACCGGCGTTGGACTTTTTCGGGAGGAAACTATGTTCTTGAGGACCTTTGCGGCTCTAGTCTTGCCGGTGTTTCTGTTGGCCGGATGCGCCAAGAACGGCGGCGGGAATAAGATCAAGATCGGCCTTTCCCTGGACACCCTCAAGGAGGAACGCTGGCAGCACGACCGGGACCTCTTCGTGGCCCACGCTAAGGAGCTGGGGGCCGATGTCCTGGTACAGGCCGCAAACTCCGACGACGCCCTACAGAACTCCCAGGCCGAGAACCTCTTGACCGAGGGCGTAAACGTGCTGGTGGTGGTGCCCCATAACGGCAAGAGCGCGGCCACCATCGTGGAGGCGGCCCACAAGGCGGGCGTGCCGGTGATGGCCTACGACCGCCTGATCCGCGACTGCGACCTGGACCTTTACGTGACCTTTGATCCCGAAAAGGTGGGCGAGGAGCAGGCCGATTACGCGGTGAAGCACAAGCCGAAGGGCAATTACGTGCTCATCGGCGGCGCGCCCACGGACAACAACGCCGTCTTGGTGCGCCAAGGCCAGATGAAAATCCTCCAGCCCTCCATCGACCGAGGCGATATTAAGATCGTGGCCGACCAATGGGCCACCGATTGGCAGCCCGTGGAAGCACTGAAAATCATGGAGAATGCCCTGACCAAGAACAACAACCAGGTGGACGCGGTGGTCGTTTCTAATGACGGCACGGCGGGCGGCGTGGTGCAGGCCTTGAACGAGCAGGGCCTGGCGGGAAAGGTTTTGGTCACCGGGCAGGACGCGGACTTGGCCGGCTGTCAGAGGATCGTGCAGGGCACCCAAAGCATGACCGTTTATAAGCCCTTGCCGAAGCTGGCGTATAAGGCCGCCGAACTGGCCATTGACATGGCGGAAAAGAATCCCATCACCGATCCCGTCGCAAAGCTCAACAACGGCAAAATCGACGTGCCTTCCATCCTCCTGCCCACCATCGAGGTGGACAAGGACAACCTGGATACCACCGTCATCGCCGACGGTTTCCAGAAAAAAGAAGATGTCTATAAAAAATAAAACGTTCGAACCACAGAGTACACGGGGGTCACAGAGTAAAACTTTTGATTCTCCGGAAAAAATCAGCTTCGACTCTGTGTCCTCTGTGGTGAAAAATGCCTCTACTTGAACTCAAAAACATCACCAAAGACTTCCCCGGCGTTAGGGCGTTAGACGGTGTTTCCTTTGACCTGGCCAAAGGCGAGATCCACGCCCTTTGCGGGGAAAACGGCGCGGGTAAAAGCACCCTCATCAAGATCCTCTGCGGTTACCATTCCGCCGGATCCTACGGCGGGGAAATCCTTCTCAACGGCCTGCCGGTCCGCTTTAAAAGCCTGAAAGACTCCGAGGAAAAGGGCATTGCCCTCATCGCCCAGGAACTGGCCCTGGTCCCCGAGCTCTCGGTTGCGGAAAACTTGCTCCTGGGCCGCTGGCCCCAAAAGGGCGGGTTCATCCAATGGCAAGAAGTACAC
>JASHQZ010000014.1 GCA_030038835.1 candidate division FCPU426 bacterium | reverse complement strand
CAGCTTAAATAATCTCCGACTGCCAGGAGGGTCAGGCCAAGCCCTTCTTTCAGGGTCTAAACGGGAGGCGGTCAGGGCCGTCTCCCGTTTTTTTTACCGGCCGGGTTTAGAGGGTAAACCAATGGATGTCATTTTTTACAATCCATATGAAGGGCTGAATACCCAAGGTGTTTCCATGCGGATCATCGAAAAAATTCCCATTCTCCACAGGCTAGGCCTGCACTTGAGGGCGGGAGCCGAGTTGGTCAGGGTTTCCAGCCGGTTCAAGAGCCGCATTCAGGTGTCCAACGGCGGGACCTCGGTTGACGCGAAAAGCCTTTTAGGGCTCTTAACGCTGGGGGCCATTTATGGTACGGTACTGGAGTTTTCGGCCGAGGGAGAGGACGCCGGTGAGGCGATCCGGGCCATCAGCGCATTGCTCAAGGAATGGGAAAAAAGCGGCAAATGAAAAGCAAGATCAACGCCGGAATCCTGCCGGGGTTCGGGCTGACCATGGGCTATACGCTGGCCTATTTAAGCCTCATCGTTTTGATACCATTGGCCGCCCTCATCCTGAAATCCGCCACCCTCACCTGGGCCCAATTCCTCCAGGAAGTCACCAGTCCGCGCGTTGCGGCCTCCTACAGGCTCACCTTTGGGGCATCCTTGGTTGGCGCGGCCGTCAATTCCATTTTCGGCGTCATTGTCGCCTGGGTCCTGGTCCGTTACGAGTTCCCCGGCAAGCGCCTAGTGGACGCCATGGTGGACCTGCCCTTCGCCCTGCCCACGGCGGTGGCGGGCATCACCTTAACGGCCATCTATGCCCCCAACGGCTGGATCGGGAAACTCCTTCAACCCCTGGGCATCAACGTCGCCTATACCCCCCTGGGCGTGGTGGTGGCCCTCACCTTTATTGGGCTGCCCTTCGTGGTGCGGACGCTCCAACCGGTGCTGGAATCCCTGGATCCGGAAGTGGAAAAAGCCGCGGTCAGCCTGGGCGCGGGCCGCTGGTACACGGTCACGCGGGTCATCCTGCCCACCCTGGCGCCGGCCTGGATCACGGGTTTTTCCCTGGCCTTTGCCCGGGCGGTGGGGGAATACGGGTCGGTGGTCTTCATCGCCGGCAACATGCCCATGAAAACCGAAATCACTCCCCTTTTGATCATCACCAAGCTGGAACAATACGATTACGCCGGGGCCACCTCCATCGGGGTGGTCATGCTGGCGATTTCCTTCACCATGCTGCTGACCATCAACTGGCTGCAATCCCGCACCGGCTTGCATCGGATACATTGATAAAACGAAATTGCTGTCATTGCGAACCGCGAATTTTGCGGTGAAGCAACCAAAGTTCATGGGTGGTTTGCGATGTTAGTAAAAGGCATATCTAAACTGGGGTTGCTTCGTCGTAATCACCGCCTAGCCCCATTTATCCTTTTGAAAGAGTTAATGGAAAATGGGATTAACTCCCACATTCCTTGGTTAAATTTATGGAAATGTGGGGATCGGCGGGCATTCCTCACAATGACGGTCTTTAATTGAAAGGCGCTTAATGTCCAGGGAAACACTCATTGTCACCTTGAAAGGCGACCGGAAAACCGACCCGGCACGGGCCCTGACCGAGCCCCTCTGGGTCCGGTGGACCTTGATCACTGTGGCCCTGCTTTTTATCGCCTTGTTCCTGCTGGTGCCACTGGCCCAGGTATTCACATCCGCCTTGGACAAGGGGATCGCCTATTATTTCGAAGCGATCCGGGAGCCCGACGCGCTATCCGCCGTCAAATTGACGCTTTTGACCGCCCTCTTTTCGGTCGTTTTTAATTCCATTTTCGGATTAGCCTCGGCCTGGGCCATCACCAAGTTCCGGTTCCCGGGAAAGAACCTTTTGATCACCTTGATTGACCTGCCGTTCACGGTTTCCCCGGTGGTTTCGGGCCTTATTTACGTGCTCTTGTTCGGCCTGCAAGGCCTGCTGGGGCCCTGGTTGCAAGCGCATAACCTTCACATCATTTTCGCCCTTCCGGGCATCGTACTGGCCACCATCTTTGTGACCTTTCCCTTTATTTCCCGTGAACTGATCCCGCTGATGCAGGAACAGGGGTCGGAAGAAGAGGAAGCGGCCATGGTTTTGGGCGCCAACGGCCCGCAGATCTTCTGGAAGGTCACCCTGCCCAACATCCAATGGGGCCTGCTTTACGGCGTCATCCTCTGCAACGCCCGGGCCATGGGGGAATTCGGGGCTGTATCCGTGGTCTCAGGCCATATCCGGGGCCTGACCAACACACTGCCCCTCCACGTGGAGCTTCTTTATAACGACTACAATTTCACGGCGGCCTTTGCCGTGGCGTCGCTTTTGACCTTTTTGGCCGTCGTCACCCTTATCGCCAAGACCCTGGTGGGGTTGAAATACGAATCCGAGCGCCAGGCCCTGCCCCCGCGCCTGGAAGGGGAACCGACATGAGCATCGAAGTCCGGGGCCTGACCAAGCATTACAACGGGTTCAAGGCCGTCCATAACGTGAGCGCCAAGCTGGAGACGGGTTCCCTCACGGCCCTCCTGGGCCCCTCGGGGTCGGGAAAGAGCACCCTGCTTCGGATGATCGCGGGACTGGAAATCCCGGACGCCGGGGAGATCCATTTGACCGGCAGGGAAGCCACCTATGCCTCGGCCAAGGAGCGCAACGTGGGGTTCGTGTTCCAACACTACGCCCTTTTCAAGCACATGACGGTTTTCGAGAATATCGCCTTCGGATTGAGGGTGCGCAAGCAGGGGGAGAAGGAAATCCAGGACAGGGTTTTCGAGCTTTTAGACCTGATCCAGTTAACGGGATACGAGAAGAGGTATCCCTCCCAGCTTTCCGGAGGCCAGCGCCAGAGGGTGGCGGTGGCGAGGGCACTGGCCCCACGGCCCGAAGTCCTTCTTTTGGACGAGCCTTTCGGCGCCCTGGACGCCAAGGTGAGGGAAGAGCTGCGGGAGTGGATCCTGAGGCTCCATGAGGAAACCAACATGACCACCCTTTTCGTGACCCACGACCAGCAGGAGGCCATGGAGGTGGCCAGCCGAATCCTCATCATGAACCATGGGGAGATCGAGCAGGACGGAACGCCCATCGAGATTTTCGACGAGCCCGCCACCCATTTCATCGCCCAGTTCGTGGGCGAGACCAACTTTATTGACACGGAAATTTCGGAGAAAGGCCTGGCGGTTTGGGGGCCTTTCCGTTTTTCCGTGAATCCCCACCTGTCCGTGAGGCAGAAAATCCGAATTTACTTCCGCCCTAACGACGTGTATGTGACCGCCCAGTTTGAGACGCTTCAAGTACGGGCCAAGATCGCCAAGACCCGGTTTAAGGGAACGGTGATCGAATACAAACTGGACATCGGTGAGGACAAATATATTTCCGCCCAGGTGCCCAAGGGAGTGGCCCTGGCCAGCGGATTTAAGGAAGGCCAGGAGGTTTACGCCGCCATCACCGCTTTCCACGTTTTTCCGATACAACCGTAAAATTTTGGCGGACTACCCATGGCGGCCTATCAGCTAGTCAGTTTTGGCCCGGAACCGGCCTAAAGCGGGGGTGCGGAAGGCGGCATCCGGGGAAGGGCGGGGGATAACCCGGATTCGAGATTCTCTAAAACCATGGGGTGTCTGGGCCTCCACCAAGGCCCCGTTTTTGAGACTCTCAAAAACCGTGGGGGTTCCCCGGCCTTCACCAAGGCCCATTTTTTGAGACTCTCAAAAACCGGGGGGGTGCCCGGGCCTCTACTAAGGCTCATTTTTTGAGATTCTCAAAAACCGTGGGGTACCCGGGCCTCCACCAAGGCCCATTTTTTGAGATTCTCAAAAACCGAGGGGGTGCCCGGGCCTTCACCAAGACCCAGATTTAGAGATTCTCTAAAAACGGCGGGGTACCAGGGCCTCTCCAATACCTAGTTTTAGAGATTCTCTAAAAACGGCGGGGTACCAGGGCCTCTCCAAGACCCAGATTTAGAGATTCTCTAAAAACGGCAGGGTACCAGGGCCTCTCCAAGACCTAGTTTTAGAGATTCTCAAAAACACGGGATACCTCGGCTAGAATTGCGGCTTATTCAGGGCTTTTGCGTTGAGGAAAATCCAGGAACAGTGTATTTT
>JASHQZ010000127.1 GCA_030038835.1 candidate division FCPU426 bacterium | reverse complement strand
TCCTTTTTTAGGGGATTTTATGAGCAAGGGATTGAAGGGTGACTGACGCGGGAAGAATTTTACCGGTTGGAAAGGCGGGAGGCCACATTAAAAACTAGCTCGCCGTTGACAGTTCACAGTCGACAGCCAGGCCGACAAGGCTAGATTTTAAGCCTTCCTGTGAACTGTCAGCCGCAGCCTGAAGTTCAGCCTTTTTTGAAGGTGAGCCGCATGGAATTCTTGGGGGGGGCGGAATCTTTTTTAGGCTTGTTGGGGAAGGCGGCCTTGAAGGCGGCTTCCTTTTGGAGCCTTTCTTCCTCCAGGGCTTTGATCTTCTCGAAATCGTACTTGTTCACCGCCGCGAACTTGAGGTCGCCCCGGAACATGGGCCGCTTGAGTTCCGTGAAAGTTTCCAGCTTGAGCACCTTGGCCAAAAGGCGGAGCTTGGCCTGGTGCCGGGGCACGAAAAGATCCAGTTCAATGAACTCCTTGGACCCGAAAACGCTGTTGGCCGTCAGGCACATTTCCCCATAGTTGACGCTCTTGTCCAGCACGTAATAAAGATTTTCGTCGCGGTAGGAGCTATCCTGGACAGGGGCCTTTTTCTTTTTGCGGGGGGTTTTCTTGATCTTCACCCGGTGGTACTTCACCTCCACCATGGAAATGACCCGGCCGCCTTTGTGTTTTTCCAGCCAGCCCACTTTATCAACCACGGGAACCCTTTCTTTGAGAAACCTTGATGGTGGTTCAAGATACCACTGAATCAACCTAACGTTAACTCTTGAAACGAATGAAGGAAAAAAATCGGTTTAACGGTTTAACCCCTGAATTCTAATTCTAAGAAAATATTTTGGAAAGGCTCGGCAAAATATTCTCTTTCGTAAGCTCGCGCACCTTCACGCCCTTTTCCTCCCAGGCCCTCAACCGCCGTTGGTGTTCCTCGATGATGGGCCGCACCGAGCTTTCCGCGAACACCGCCTTCAAGTGGAGGGACATCTGCTCCTCCGTGGGCCGGTTGGCTCCGGTCAGGAGTTTGGCCGCCCCGTCCTGCGCGCAGGCGGTCACCAGGAAGGAATTTCCCGTGAAGGAGTAAATTTCCAAATTGCTGATGACCACCTTTCCGCCTTCCTTGCCCTCAACCCAGTTCACCAGCAAAAGGGCGGATTTAAGGTCGGGCGCGAGGAAGGTGCGGGCCCAAAAGAAAAGGGTCGAGGCATAGGAGAAATCGCCGAGGAGGTCAAAACCTTCCTCCCGCAGTCTTTGGGTGAGGTCCGCCTGCCACTTGGGAGTCAGCCGTTCCGTCATCTCCTCGGGAGCCCTCACCAGTTGGACGGAAATCTTGGGCAGCCCCGCCAAAGGGCCGCCGGGCGCGGGGGAAGGCCTTTCCGTGAGAAAAATATAGCCCCCGATGGCCGCCAAAAGGACGAGGATGACGATGCCGCCAAGACCCATGGGGACCTCAATGAGAAGATAACTGCTGTCATTGCGAGGGCTTGGTCCCCGAATAGGGGACTGGTTTTGCCCGAAGCAACCCCAGTTTATATATGCCGTTGGAAAGAACCCACAAAAAGCGTAAACAACCCATAAACGGAGGTTGCTTCGTCGAGAAGTTCGCTCCTCGCGATGACGGCTAAATTAAAACTGTACCTTGGGTGCTTCCTGCGCTTCCTGCTCGGCCTTGAAGTAGGAATCCCTCACCTTGAACCCGCCGAGGGAGGCCATCAGGTTGGAGGGGAAACTCTGGACCTTCACGTTGTAGTCCTGCACGGCCTGGTTGTAGCGCATGCGCGCCACCGCGATGCGGTTTTCGGTGCCGGCCAGCTCGTCCTGCAGCCTCAGGAAATTCTCGTTGGCCTTCAGGTCCGGGTATTTCTCCACCACCACCATGAGGCGCCCCAGGGCGCCTTCCAGGTTGTTGGCGGCCTTCACTTGCTCGTCGGTCGTGTGGGCCTCCCCCCATTGGCTGCGGAGCCGGGTGACTTCCTCCAAAACACTGCTTTCATGCTTGGCGTAACCCTTGACGGTATTGACGAGGTTGGGGATGAGGTCGTAACGCCGCTGGAGGTCGGCCTGGATATTGCCCCAGGCGTTGTCCACCGCCTGGTTGGAGGATACCAGCCCGTTGTAGGATCCCACCAGCGTCAACCCGAACAACACGATGAAACCCAGGACCGCCCACAGCCAAACTTTCGAGGACATAGAAACCCCCAATTTTGAATTTTTAATCCTTAATTATGAACTTTGGGAATTTTCTTCCAGCCAGTCTGGAAGAAAATAACAATAATTTAAAACTCAAAATTCATAATTCAAAATTCGGTTTTGCCTTTATCGACCATACTGTCCCATGATCTGCGTTTGCGCCAGGATATGCCCCTTCATCGCCTTTTCCACCTGGCTCTTCAATGCGCCGCCGCCCAAGGGCAGTAGGCTGTCCAGGGCGTAAAGCTTGAAATAATAGCGGTGGACGCCGCTGGGCGGGCAGGGCCCGTCGTAGCCTATCTTTTGGAAGTCATTGGCCCCCTGCGTGATCCCCTTGTCGGTTTTTTCGTCCCGGGGGAAACCCTCCGTCAGCTCGAATCCGTTGGAATGGGGGTCGGCGAGGGCCGGGATGTTGAAGATGACCCAATGGGTGAAATTCATCGTGGGCGCATCCGGGTCCTCCACGATCAAGGCGAAGGACTTGGTCTTGCCGGGGGCTCCCCTCCAGCTGAGCTCCGGGGAAATGTCCTCGCCATGGCAGGTATATTTGTCCTCCATCATCTTGCCGTCGGCGAAGGACGTGCTTTGGAGCCTCAAGCTGGACTTCTTCTTTCCGCCCGCCGCCGCCCCCGTTGAGCCCAAGGCCAGCGCCAAGAGAACAAGTAGTGCGACTCTCGTCCGAGGGATTTTTCTCATGACGTCTCCTTTGCCTTAGCTAACGGCTGACCACTGATGCCCGGCAACAGATTCTACCGGTAGACATTATCCACAATCACTTCGATGGAGCCCAGGTACTTTTCGAAAAGGACCAGCACGTTCAAGTCCTTGATCTTTTCCCCTTTTCTGAGGCGGGCGATGGTCTCGAAGGGATCCAAGTCAAAACTGAGGTGTTCCTTCAACTTCCTCAAGGCCTCCAGTTTTGGCGCGGGCGGCGTGGTTTTGTAAAGCCAAAGGACGCTTTTGAACAGGACCAAAAAGCTGGACAGGGATTCCACCATGAGCTTCTCCACCCGGGAAGGCCTGGCCTCCGTGAGCATAAACCCCGTCTTCAACCTAAAGAGCTTTCCCCGGAGTTCGTGCTCCAATTGCGCCCGCATGCGGTCGCGGGAAACCGACAGCCCTTTCACCGGGTCAGGCCCGAAAAGGACCCGGTGATTGTGCTGGATGTCCTGGATCTCGACCGGGAAGACTTCCTCCGCGACCTTCAATTGTTTCCGGGTGAGGATGAGCGGCGGATGGTTTCCCTGCCGGGTCCAGGGGACTACGGCCTTGGAAAGGGCCAGCAGTTCCTTGGGAAAAAGGGCCCGCGTGAC
>JASHQZ010000126.1 GCA_030038835.1 candidate division FCPU426 bacterium | reverse complement strand
TGATCTGGGATCGGCTGTCCAGCAAAACCAGGCCGTAGGCCGTCGGGTCTTCCACCCGTACCAGCCCCAGGGTGGCGGTGTTTTTATTTTTTTTATGGAAAGCGATCATCTTTTTCAACGGGATGTCGGTCAGGATATCGCCGTTCAACACCACCACGGGATGTCCCTTCACGAAACCTTCGGCGTTCTTGACCGCGCCGCCGGTCCCCAAGGGTTCCTTTTCAACGGCGTAATGGATTTTCACCTTGAGCCGGCGCCCATCGCCGTAAACCTTTTGGATGTCGCGGGGACGGTAGCCCAGCGAAAAGACGATCTCCTGGATGCCGGCTTTTTTCAGTTGTTCGATCTGGTAGGTCAGGAAGGGAACCCCGCAAAGCGGCACGACGTTCTTGGGCAGGTGGTCGGTTAAGGGGCGCATGCGCGTGCCCTGGCCGCCGACGAGAATAATCGCTTTCAAGGGCGGTCAGTGGCTGTGAGTTAATTTGGCTTTAGCCAGTTTGATCAATGAACGGAGGGTTGTGTTGACGGACTCTTCGCTATCGAAAGCCCGGGCGACATCCGGATCTAAGTGGACTAAATTAGTACTAGACTGGTAGCGGGCAGCGTATTTCCCACGAACACCTCCTTTTAAGCGGGAGAAATCGTATTCCGGGCGTAAATCATCCTTATTTTTTTTCTTCATAAAATTTCCTCTCACGTTTAGTGGCTTTCCGGGCGCTGATTAGCCTAATCCCCCTGCCATGATCGGCATGCGAAACGATAAGCACTTTCCCATTCCCGGACAAGCCAATAGTTAAAGCCCGGTATTCTTCAATGGAATGATCAGGATCGTCGTAAGTAAAAGAAAGCGGATCGCCAAAAACGGTAGCGGCTTCCACAAAGGATACACCATGTTTCCTTAGATTTATAGCCGCCTTTTTCGAGTTCCAAACAAACTCCAATGTCATTTACAAACCTCTTTTCGAAATCCACAGCGGGATGCTTTCGTAATTTTTAACTTTTGTTTTTGTAGCATTCAATCGTCTCTTTCAATCCCGCAAGCAGATCGTATTGGGGTTCCCACTTGAGGATATCCCTGGCCTTGGAGACGTTCAGGACGCTTTTTTGCAGGTCGCCCAAACGGGCCACGGTATGTTTCGGCGGTTGGACGTAACCCGTGGCCTTGGCGAGCGTCTCAAAAAGCTGGTTGGTGGTGGTTGCCACGCCCGTGCCGATGTTGAAAACGTCGTTGTGGGCATAGTCAAGCGCCAGCAGGTTGGCCCGGGCCACATCCTTCACGTACACATAGTCCCGGACATTGTACCCGTCCCCAAAAATCACGAAATCGCCGTTGTGCAACATGCCATGGGTGAAGATGGCCACCACGCCCCCCTCTCCCAGCGCGTCCTGCCGGGGGCCATAGACGTTGGCATAACGCAAAAGCACGTATTCGAGGCCGAAATTCTGCGCGAACACGTCCGTATACAGTTCCACCGACACCTTGCTGGCTCCATAGACCGAGAAGGGCCGCGAAGGATGGGTTTCGGGAAAAGGAGATTTTTCCATTTCACCGTACTGGGCGCCGCCCGAGGAGGCGTAGATGAATTTCTTAACCCCGGCCCTGCGGCAGAGGTCCAAGAGCAGCACCGAGCCCAGCACGTTCACCTTCACGTCGAAATAGGGATCCTCCAGCGAGGCTTTCACCTTGATCTGGGCCGCGTGGTGGTTGACCACCTCGATGTGCTCGTCCTGCAGCAGGTGCTGCAGCTTATCGTCCAGGATATCCATCTGATGGAACTTGGCCTTGGGGTTCAGGTTCTCTTTTTTTCCGGTGGAGAGGTCGTCCACGACCACCACCTGGTGCCCCGCCTCTAGATAGGCGTCCACCACGTGGCTGCCGATGAACCCCGCCCCGCCTGTCACCAGGATCTTCATAAATTATGGCTCCCCATTCCGTGCGATTTGCGAACCGTTACGTTTGAGATGATTCGTTCTTAATTCCCTGATTTTTTTCAGGGAAAAATACATCAATCCAAAAAAATGTAGATTTATAAAGCATTATTATCAAAGGATGGTTTTGCAATTCTTCTCTGCGTCCTTTTACTGCAAATTGACTGACAGCCTCTCTTGTATAAAAGGGCTTTAAAAAAAGAAGAAAAATAGGAATAGTAAAAAAAGGTAACCCCAATATCGAACCAGGGACGACAAGATAAAACCATATATGATTGCCTTTCATTTGATTCAATGGAGTATTCATTAAAGTATTCAAAGGGATTCCATTAATAAAACAACCAATTAAAAAACCAACTAACGCCCCCAAAATCATCCCAATGAAAATAAGCAAAACAAACACTAACGACCAAGCTTTTTCGCTATCACCAATTTCATTCTTCTTCACAATCTCTCCCCGCTTTGGACTCAAACCGGCCTTAACTGCCGCCTGTCAACCTTTCGATTAGACTCAGGGCCCTGAGGTTCTCGAAGGGCTGTGAGCTGTTAGCTGCCTTTAGTAGGCGTGTTCATGCTCCAAAATATCCAAAACCGTCCTCAGGATGATCTTGAGGTCGAAAAGCAGGCTCCAGTTCTCGATGTAATAAATGTCGTATTTGATACGTTCTTGCAGGGAAGTATTTCCCCGAAAACCGTTCACCTGGGCCCAGCCGGTAATGCCCGATTTCACCTGGTGCCGCTCGAAATAGCGTGGGATTTCCTTCTGGAACTTCTCCACCAGCCCCGGCACCTCCGGGCGAGGCCCCACTAGGCTCATGCGGCCCGTCACCACGTTCAATAATTGGGGGATTTCGTCCAAACTGGTCCTGCGAAGCAAGGAGCCGAAGGGAGTCACCCGGGGGTCGTTTTGGGCCGTGAAGGCCACCGTTTCCGTGCCCACTCTCATGGTACGGAATTTCCTCATGTGGAAAACCCGGCCGTCCCGTCCCACCCTCTTCTGGTGGAACAAAACCGGGCCGGGCGAGGATAGCTTGACCCCGATGGCGACAAGAATCCAGATGGGGCTCAGCAAAAGAATCCCGGATAGGGCGAAAACCAGATCAAAAGTCCGCTTGATGGCGCGGTTATGCCAGGCGTTCAGGGGCGCCTCCTTCATCTCGAAAATAGGCATGTCCAGCAGCACGTCGCTCTCCAGGGGGCTGGTAATCAGTCCGAAGAGGTCGGAAACGATCTTGTATTTCACTTGGGTATCCTGCAGGGTGACCAGCATGGGGATCAGTTGCCCGTGGGCCGAGGCCGGCAAGGCGAAAATCACCTCGTCCGGCTTGTGTTTTCCCAAAATGGGGATGAATTGTGAAAGTGCGCCTACGATTTTGAAGCCCTCCAACTCCCCCGGGGATTTTCCCTCGGAAACCACCCCGATGATCCGGTAACCCAGGCCGGGGTTATGAGTGATCCTCTGGATCAGTACCCTGGACGTTTCTCCCGCGCCAACCACCAGGATGCGCGTGACCCCGATTCCCCTCCGGCGCAGGATGATTTGGACCCGCCTTAAGAGGGTCCTTTCCAGCCAGACGGCCGCCACCACTAATACCGCCGAAATTCCGATGACCAGCCGGGAAAAGGCGAAAAACTTGGTCAGGAAGGTGGAAGCCGCGATGAGGATGGAGGAGATGAAAACGGCCTGGACGACCTTGGAAAGCTCGTCCACGCCCGAGACCCCCCGCCGCTTGCGGTAAAGGCCCACGTACTTGAAGACGACCAGGTGAACGATTGCGAAAAAGAGTAGGAAGGACCGGTAATGGGGATAACTCGTAACTGATCCCACATTGAACCAATGGGAATAAAAGCGAACCCAGTTCGCCAGCGTAAAGGACGCAGCGACCAAAAATGCGTCGCCAAAAAAACTAACCGCTGAAAAAATTGAATAAATTTTGAGCTTCATAAAACCTCGAAAAGGTCACGATCGGCAATCGACGGTCGGCGGCTTTCGCCCACAATTACCGGCCAATAGCTTGAATCAACGCGTTGAGCATTTTACCAATTTCCGTTGTTTTCTTTTTTAAATCATCAACTTTTTGACTGCTTAAGTAGCCGACTTTTTCCTAGGGATTCAAATTTTCCTCTTGAATCTTGATTCCGAAGAGTTTTCGGAAATAGACCTGCACCCGGAACTGGGACTTGGCATCAAGGGGGGGAGGGATGACTTCAGCCTCCCGGCCGTAGAACCGTTGAATTCGTTTCCTCATTTCGTCCGATTCCGCCAGGAAATGGGTCACCCCTTCGTTGGACTTCAGGTCGCAACGGCGC
>JASHQZ010000125.1 GCA_030038835.1 candidate division FCPU426 bacterium | reverse complement strand
CTCTTCCACGCCGAGGCCGTGGAGGACCCGGCCCCCACCATCCACCTCATCAAGCAGGACGGTTGCCGGGCCGGCATGGTCGTCAACCCCACCACCACCGAGGAGGTCCTGAAGCCCTTCGTGAAGGACCTGGATTACGTGCTTTTCATGTCGGTCTGGCCCGGCTTTTCCGGCCAGTCCTTCATCCCGGACGTGGTTCCCAAGATCGCCCGCTTCTCCAAGTGGTGCAAGGCCAACGGCCTTTCCCCGGAGATCGCCGTGGACGGGGGCATCAACCCCAAGACCGCGCCCCTGGTGGTGGAAGCCGGGGCCACGTTGTTGGTGGCCGCCACCGCCGTGTTCAAGGCGCCGGACATGAAGGAAGCGGTACGGACCCTCAAATCCGCCGGAAAAAACAACTGAAATTGAACCACCAAGGCACCAAGGGCACCAAGAACGCCTCAATGAAAAATCTTTTGAATTTAAAGAAAGTCTTGCCAAGCAAAAAATCTCCTTCGATTTTGCCTTTCTTGGTGCCCTTGGTGCCTTGGTGGTTCATATTGTCTTTGCCGGGTTGTGCGACGGCGCCGGTGGGCAAGCCGCCGATCTCCCCCGAGGAAGCCAAAACCGAGATCCTCCTGGCTGAGGCCGCGTCCTTTTTCAAGGCCACTGACGCGCCCAAGGCCCTGAACCTGCTGGACGACGCCCAGGTGGAATGGCGCCCCGACAAGAGCATGCGGGTGACCGTGCACCAGATATGGGCCGCGCGGGTCAAGCCCGACCATCCCCTGCCCCTTTTGGTGAGCCTGAACGAGGATTCCCAGATTTTTTCCCTCCAAACCCTGAAACTTTACCAGTTGGACGACAAGGGCAACTTCACGCCCGCCCCCGACCAGCCCCAGGCCCAATTCGTCTCCCCCCAGGCCAACCTTCCCTTAAGCCTCTCCAAGATCACCTCGGTGAGGCTTCCCGAGCTGGAGGCGGGCCAGGCCCTGGAGGTGAAGTACATCCTCGAGACCAAGACCTCGTCCCTCCTCATCGGAAAAGACATGACCAAGGACGCCAAAAAACCCCACCCGGTGGCGGCCGAGGCCAGCTTCGCCTTCCGCTGGAACGATTTCACCGCCTCGCTCTCGAGGGACTTAAGCCTGAGGATACCGGGCAGCCTGGATCTTTACGGGGTCAGGCTGAGGCTGCCTTCCAACCTGGCGGCCGACGAGCCCACGGTGCCCAAGAACGAGGAGAAAACCGTGCATTTTTCCATGGGGCCCCAGGAGCCCCTGCCCTATGAGAGTTTCCAGCCCGCCCTGCAGGACCTGGCGCCCCTGACCGCCTTCACCCTCTATAAAAGCTGGGACGAGGCGGTCACGCCTTACCGCATCCGGGTGAAGCAATACCTGGACAGCGACCCGGCCCTCATCAACAACCTCATCGGCGACGCCGGGGCCAACACCTCCGACGGCGTGGCCGACCGCGTGGCCCAAATCAAAGGCATCCTCGAGGAAACCGTGAGCTGCGTGGACACGGGCCTGCCCGTTTACCTGAACCCCGACCGGCCCGTGAGCGAGGTGCTGGAGAGCGGCGTGGGGACGGCCCACGACATGGCCATGCTTCTGGCCATCGCCCTCAAAACCGTGAAGCTGGCGCCTCAGGTTTTCCTTTACCGCCAGGCGGCGAGCGGCGACCTGGTCCCCGACCTGCCCGCCCTTTCCCAGATGAACGGGATTTTGGTGGCGGTTTCCGACGGCAAGGACCTGCTTTGGGTGGACCCCACCGAGCCCCTGGCCAAGCCGGGCGTCTTGCCCTTGAACGCCCTGGACCGCAAGGCCCTGGCCGTGCTGCCCCCCTTAAGCTGGAAGCTGACCCCGCCCTTCGCGGCCAAGGACAACCGCAAGCACCGGGACGTGGTCATGGAGCTGGACGCCGGGGGCAACCTGAAATGCACCGTGGACACCCTGGCCTACGGATCCTCGGAGCTGGCCCTGCGCCAGTTTTTCCGCGCCACCACCGACAACCAGCGCCGCGACCTGGTGCTCCAGGGCCTGTCCCGGATTTTCCCCAAGGTCGCCCTCACCGACTACACCTTCAGCGACTACCGGGACCTTTCCACGCCCCTGGACGTGCATTACACCTTCCAGATCCCCTCTTACGCGCGGTTCAAGAACGACGGGACCATGGTCTTCTTCCCCCTGGTCTTCGAGGACGTGGAGGACTTCTTCACCGCCCTGCGCGATTCCCGCCGGACGCCCGTGGTGGTGCCCCAGAACTTCAATTCCGAGACCCAGGCCATCGTGAAGCTGCCGGCGGGCTACCAGCCGGGCGATTTGCCCCAGGACGCGGCCCTGGCCAATTCGGTGGCCGAGTTTTCCGCCACCAGCCAGGTTTCCTTCGGCACCCTCAGTTATGAGCGGTATTTGGGGATCAAGCAGCGCGACATCTCCTTGGGCAAGGAATACCAGGACTTATTGGACTTCTACCAGGCGGTCCTGACCCAGGACCGGAAGCCTTTTGCCGCCGTCCTCCCAAAATAGCGCTCCCGCGCAGGGGCCCCTGGAAACGGAGCCGCCCCGCCCCCGGACCCTTTCCCATCCTTGGTTGGACCCGGTCCTTTCCTGCTTCATCCTTTTAATCTGCCTGTCCATCCGGAAAATCTCGGATCCCGATTTGGGCTACCACTTGCGGATCGGCCAATGGATCGTCGAGAACCGGCAGGTCCTCCGAAGGGAAATTTTCACTTTCACGGCCTCGAACCACGAGTTCATCGACATTTACTGGCTCTATCAGGTCTTCGTTTATTCGTTCTACAAGCTGGGGGGATACGGCCTGTTGACCCTCTTGAACACCGGCCTGATCCTCCTGGCTTTCGGCGTCCTTTGGAAGCGCCTGCGCGACCTGGAAGCCCCTGCCTGGATTTACGGCCCTTTGTTCCTTTTGACCCTCCTGGCCTCCGAAAGGAGGTTCCAAGTCCGGCCCGAAATTCCAACCTGGATTTTCCTGGGGCTCACCCTTTGGGTGCTGGAATCAAGGTCGGAGCGCAACCGGGACTACCTCTTCCTCCTCCCTATCCTCCAAGGGGTATGGGCCAACATGCACGGCTTGTTTCCCCTGGGGTGGGCGGTGACGGGTGTTTATTTCGCCGGGCAATACCTTCATACCGGGAAACCGGATTGGAAACTGCTGGGTTATGGCGGGTGTTCCATCCTGGCCAGCCTGGCCAACCCCTATTTCCTCAAGGGCGCCCTTTTCCCGTTCATCTATTTGAGGGAGCTGGGCCCGGGCAGCCCATTCCAGCGGACCATTTACGAATTCAGGAGCCCCTGGTTCCTGTGGAAGGGCCCCGGGTTCCACCCGGTGCTCCTGGCTTACGGGTTTTTCACTCTCCTCCTGGCGGGCCTCCTGCTTTCGACTTTCCGGAAACGCAAGATCCAGGATTATGTTTTGACCGGCCTCTTTTTCTACTTGTCCCTTCAAGCCAACCGGAATATGTCCCTTTTCATGTTGGCGACGGCCCCCTTGGCGGGGCTTTGCGCCAGGGACCTCGGATGGAATGTCTCCCTTTCCGGCCGGGGTAAAGCCCTGAAACAGGGGGCCGCGCTCCTGTTTTCCCTGCTTCCCCTCGTGCTGGCGCTGAGGGTGGCCACCGGCGCCTACTACGTGGATTTGGGAATCCCCGAACAGGCCGGATTGGGCGTGGACGAGTGGGAATTGCCGGTCCATGGCGCGGAATTCCTGGCCCAAAACCACTTGGAGGGCCGGATCCTCAACCATTTGAATTGCGCGGGATGGCTGATATGGAAAGGACCCCAAAAAGTCTTTATCGACGGCCACCATGAGGTCATGGGCGAGGATTTATACGAGGACTACCTTTCGGTCTGGCAGCCGGACGGGCTTCGGCGGCTCTCAGACCAGTATGGGATCCAGGTCATCTTTTTCCCTCCCTCCTTCCTTTATTCCAAAGGCTGGACCTTGCAACTTTCCAAGATGCCGGATTGGCGGCTTGTTTACCTGGACTGCTCCGCCGCCGTTTTTTTACGCGACGGCTACGCGCCCCAGGTGCCGGCTTTAACGGGCGGGCCGTTCCTCCAGGGGATGGGGGTGTCCCTTCCGTCCCCCTCGGAGAGGACGGCCCTGCTGGAAGCCCCCCGGGTCTCCCCCCTGGAAGTTTTTTTCGACGGGTTTTACCACCCGCTCCCTTACCCGAGGGACCTCCTTCTGTTGGCCGAGTTTTGTTCCCTTTACGTAAAACCGGATTGGGCCGAACCGTTGTTTTTGGAGGCGATCCGCCGTTCCCGGGGGAGGCTCAACGACACCTATGCCGGCCTGGGGACGCTCTATTTCCTTCTTCACCGGTATGATGACGCCAGGCTTTGTGTGGCCAAGCTTTTGGAAAAGGACCCGGACAACCCTGTCGCCCGGTGGATATTGGGGGCGATTCCGCCTGGAGGAAATCCCATCCCTGGAAATCCCTCCGGGAGCCCGTAAAATACGCCGATCAGCCCTTTGGAAACGGGGCCCGGGGCCGCGGCTGTTCCCCGCGACGGCCTTCACCGGATCCCGGGACATTTCCACGCCCCTGGAAGCGTATTCCCGCTCTGCTTACGCTCTCTTTAAAAAGCGCGGGACTAAGGGTAGTGACTCAGTTTGAATCTTGAGTCGTCATTGCGAGGCCCAGCCCCAATCGGGGCGATTTGGGCCGTGGCAATCTCAGGCAGTTATGCCGGAAATATCAACGGTAAAACCTGAGATTC
>JASHQZ010000124.1 GCA_030038835.1 candidate division FCPU426 bacterium | reverse complement strand
AAATCTTCAAAAAGAAATAGGGAACCATGCTGTTGACGTCACACCATTTAAAGAAACAGGGACAAAACCTTTTTAGCCACAAATTCATGGGATAAATGGGATGAGTCTTTTGGCTTTTATCTCTTGTATCCCATGCATGCCGATTTTCATCAAAATTAATAATGAGATCGGTATAGTCCCACAAATCATTAACTCTTTTAATGAGATGTGGGACATCTGTGGCCAAATGATTTTGGTGGTTCTTGTCTTTGCGTGCAGTTACGTCAAGTGAATAGTCCCGAAGAAATAACACCCCGCTTTTCGTCCCCCTCCGTGCCGCGCCCCAGCGGGGTCGCGGCGTCCCCAACCCCCGGAAGCGCGTTTTCAAGGAAAACAGAAAACCAAACCGCGGGCGGGAAAAGGGGGCGAAATGGAGAATAACGAAATGGCAAAATTTGAAAAAGGTCGTTCGGCGGGCGTTTCTGCCTAATCTGTTAGGATTTTGGGCAAAAAAAATGGACGAAAGTGAATCCCCCTTGCGGCGCGCTTGAAAAGTGACGTAGGATTAAACCATCAGTTAAAAAATCATATCAGTACTGATATGAAAGAGGTGCCGCATGTCGCGCATTTGTGTGTTCATTGACGGAAGCAACCTTTATTTCGCCCTCAAGCGGAATAACAAGATGACGCGGGTGGATTACTACCAGTTTTCCCTGGCCCTGACCGGGGAACGCCGGAAGCTGATCCGCACCTATTACTACAACGCGGTGTTTGACGCGACCCATTTTTCCGACAAGGCCAAAAGCCAGCAATCCTTTTTTGATTCGCTCGACCGCACGCCTTACCTGGAACTCCGGCTGGGCCGCATCATCCAAAACCGGGAGGGCCACCGCATGGAGAAGGGAGTGGACGTGCGCATGGCTGCGGACATGGTTTACTACGCCGCCCGCGACTTCTACGACACGGCCGTCGTGGTGACCGAGGACCAGGACTTCTCGCCGGCCATGTCGCTGGTGAAGGAGTTGGGCAAGCACGTGGAACTGGCGGTTTTCCCCGACGCGCAAAGCCGGGAGATGATCCGGGTGGCGGACAAGATCCTCAACCTGGAGGAGATCGTCAACACCCACGCGGCCCATGTTTTCCCACCGGCCCAGACCCAGGAGGAGAGGGCCCCGGACGCGGAAATGGCCTTCGGCGTTTGAGCGGGAGCCTTTTTTAAAACACCCAAACCCCGGGAAGTCCCCGGGGTTTTTTATTTCCGGCCGTTTTCATCCCCGAAACGACATCGTACGGATTTTGTCCTCAAAATCCTAAACGGAATTTGGTTTTATTGACGTGATCCACGTTCCCGGAGCCTGTTTTCTTCCTAAAATAGGTCCAATTGTTTATCCGGGAATATCGCCCTCCAACGATTCCGGCACCCCCATTTCTCCCTGAAAAATTTTACCTTTCCGTAAAGTGCGTCCACATAACTTTCCGGCGGATAGGGGCGGGAACCGTAAAGCTTGCGCGTTTGCTCAAAAGCGGTGCGGTTGAATTTTTGCAGCACATGGTAATAGTAACTCTTCACCACCTGCCCCCGCAGCCTTAAGACGTTGTAGACGAAATAATCCACTCCGATCTCCGCCGCGGTCCGGACCATGGACTCGATGGCCTCCTCCGTGTCGGTCAAGAAGGGGATGATGGGCATGAGGTGGATGCCGCAGGGGATGCGGTGGGCTTTCAGTTGGCGCAGGGCCTCCAAGCGGCGGGCGACGGGGACGGCGTGGGGCTCGAGGAATTTCTGCAGGACGGGGTCGAGCGTGGTCAGGGTCATGGCCACGCCCACGCCGGCCCGCAGCGCCAACTCCCCCAGCACGTCCAGGTCCCTCAACACCAGGTCCGATTTGGTCGAAAAAACCGCGGGCCAGCCGTACCGGGCCAGGAGCCGGAAGGCCCCCCGGGCCAGGCCGTATTTTTTCTCCGCGGGCTGGTAGGGGTCGGTGGCCGCGCCCAAGGTGACCCAATCCCTTTTGCGCCGCGGGTTGGAAAGCTCCCCCTCCAGAACCTCCAGGAGGTTCACCTTGACCTGGATCTTCCTTTGGAAGTCGAAGGAGTTCTGGAACCCCAGGAACCAGTGGGTGTAGCGCGCGAAACAAAAAGGGCAGCCGTGGCGGCAGCCCCGGTAAAGGTTGAGGGAGTAGTAAAAGGGCTTGGGGCTGTAGGGCAGGCGCGTGTGGTGAAGGGCGGACTTCACCCGCATCTCGATGTATTCCACCTCGCGGGGGTTGTCGTCCACCTCGGCATAGGCGGGGGAATAGGCCGTGGAAAGGGAAGGCTCCTGGGGGACCATAAGGACTCCGACTTTTAACCCCACAGCCCCGACCGTTTTTAGCGGTTGAGCCGGGGGTTCCGGTAAAAGAAAAACAGGGTTGGCGGCAAGGCGCCGGGACCGCCCTTTCGGAGGGATTCGGCGGTTTCCAGGAACGACCGGGCCGACTCTTGGAGCTTTTCAGGCGGCACCGGGCGGATCCATAGCGGTTCATCCTTCCAATAGGCCCTCTCGTCCATTTCAGGCGGAGTGGATTTTTCCCTCAGGAACCCCAAGAATTCCGCCAGGGAAGGCGTCTTTTCCAAGCGGACGCGCAGGAAGACGCCCTCCGGCCACAGCAGGAAATCCATCAGCTCATAAGCCCCCAAAACCTCGCCTTGCACAAGGGCCCGCACCAGCCGGTGGGCGTGGGAGAGGTCCTTAAAGCTCTGGGAGGAAGCCGCCCGCAGGGCGACCTCATAGACCAGGTTTCTCCGGGAAAAGGGCGAGTAAGCGGAAGGGGGTTCCTGAACCCAAGGATGGGCAGGGGTGGAAAGGTAAAGCATGTAAACCTCCTTGAAAGGCAGTTGTCAGCCGTCCGTTCTCAGTCGTTAGCAAAATCATTGAACATAGTTTTCTTGCGCTGCTGAATCGCTGACGACTAAGGACCAACGACTGGCGCCTGCCGTTACCGTGGGCTGAAAACGCCGACGACCTTGCCGATGATCCTGAAATCCTGTCCTTCCCCCACGACGATGGGGGAATATTTGGGGTTGGCGGGCTCCAAGACCACCTTGGAACTTGTCTTGCGGAACGTTTTCACGGTGGCCTCGCCTTCCACCAGGGCGACCACGATTTCCCCGGGCGAGGCGTGGGTGGTCTGTTGCACGATGACCTTGTCGCCCGGAAGGATATGGGCGTTCACCATGGAATCGCCCCGCACCGTGAGTGCGAACAAGTTGCGCCCGCCCCGGGCCAGGGAAGGGTCCACCACCATGGTGCCTTCCCGGTTTTCCTCGGCCAAAAGGGGCAAGCCCGCCGCTACCCGGCCCAGGACGGGGATTGAAACTCCCACGGAGGAATCCTCCGCCAGCCTCAGGCCCCGAGCCGTGTGTTCCTCCCTCTCCAGGTAGCCTTTTTCCTCCAGGGCCAAAAGGTGCTTGCGCGCGCTTTGCGGGGAATTCCATTTGAAGTGCCGCATCACCTCCCGCACGGTGGGGGGCCGGTGGGTTTGGGTGAGGTGGTCCTGGACGTATTTCAACACCTCGCGCTGGATGTCGGTCAAGGATTCGTCGGATGGCGCCATGATTTTTTCCTCCCGGTGCGTTCGAAAAATCGAAACGGACAGAACAGTTGAACGGGGAGGATCAGCGGATGGACAAATCCCCAACCACGGTTCTTATCCGATTTCACTTGCGGAAATAGAATACGGTTGTATACTAGTATACGACTGTATTCTTCGTCAAGCGAAAAATGAGGGAGGGCGGGCATGGTGGAAATGGATGTCCAAGGGGTTTTAGGCGTTGAAATCGCCCAAGAAAAAGGGCCCGATTACCTGGGCCACCGCAAACGACTGAGGGAAAAATACGCCTCCGAGGGGGTCTCGGCCCTGCGGGACTACGAA
>JASHQZ010000123.1 GCA_030038835.1 candidate division FCPU426 bacterium | reverse complement strand
GCCTTGGCCGTGGCCTTCGGGCTCATCCCGGCTTTCGCGGCCTTCACGCTGGAAGTCGTGGTCAAGCAGGTCCTCACCGCGGTCAACAAGCCGCTTTCCTCCGTGGCGGCCATCCTGGACGACCCCAATAATCCCATCCACCTCCACGGGCTGATCTCCTTAAGCCAGGGTTTCCTGCTGACCTCCATGATCTTCGCTGCGGTGATGGCCTTCATCATCGACCGGAAATTCCTGAAGGCCGCCCAATGGTGCTTCGCCGCCTCGGTCCTTTCCTTCACGGGCTTCATCCACGCCTACCGGCTTCCTTCGGACGCCTTCTGGATCGAGAACAAGTTCGGCATCATCGCCGCCCCCGACTATGGCATTATGTACGCCCTGACCGGGGCGCTCCTTCTGATCCTGCACTACCGGCAGAAATCCAACGCCAAACCCGCCCGGCGCAAGAAGAAGGGCAAAAAAGACGAGTTTGAGGAGCCACCCAAGAGCAAGGTCAGCTACCTTTAACAGGCCCTTGGACCGCGGAGTCGCGGAGAAGTCCGGAAAAAAACGGATAAAATTGAGGATTCCGGTTTTATCCGTCGTCCAAAATGGTTTTTAGTCCTTTGCTTCCCTTCGCGGTTTAAAAGCCCTTATCGTTCGGCTATGATTTCCCCAATTTTTCCCGGGAGGTTTCCATGAAAGGCCTTTTCTCATCCATTCTCGTCTTGGGTTGGCTGTCCGCCGCGGGCAGTTGGGCGCAGACTTCGGCGGGAGTCACCTCGGTGGCGGATCCCTTGCTGGTGGCGCACAAGGACTCGGATTTCCACTGGCAGAAATCCTGTGAGACCGACGGGCTGACCGTCTACTGGTCCAAGGTGGAGGGCAGCCAGGTGATCGCCTTCAAGGGCAACGGCATCGTGGACGAACCCCTGCCCAAGGTGGCTTCGGTGATCGTGGACACCACAAGGGGCACGGAGTGGATCGACAGCCTGGTGGCCTCCAAGGTGGTGCGCCCCTTAAACCCCACGGAGTTCATCGAGTACGACCACGTGGGCATCCCCTTTCCCTTCGACACCGTCATGTCGGACCGGGACTTCGTGTCCCACGTGACCGTGGATTACGACCCCCAAACCCGGTGGATGAGCATCAGCTACCTGCCCGCCGAGGACGAACTGGCCCCCGTCTTGAAGAAATACACCCGGGGCGTGATGACCTGCGTGTTCAAGATGGTGCCCATGTCCATCCCGGACCAGACCTACGTGGAGGCCGAGGTGCACTGCGACCCCCGGGGCGCGGTGCCCAAGTGGCTGGTGAACTTTTTCCAGGAGGGCTGGCCGGAAACTACCTTCGAGAACCTGCGCCGCGAGGTGAAGAGGCCGGACATCAAGGTGGTGCCCCTGATCGCCGATATCCTGGGAAAACCCCCGGTCAAGGTGGCCAAGGCCGGCGGTAAAACCGCAAAACGCAACGGCAAGTCCAAGGCCCTCGCCGAGAATTTGCGCTGATTTCCGCTGATAAAAGAAAACCCAGAGACCTTCCTTCGAGCGGCGAAAATGGGCGGCCGAGGTTCAGCCTTTTGGGATCACGCTGATCTGGCCGTTTTCCTCCAGCACCGCGAAGCGCACCTCGTGGAGGTCGGCCAGTCCCGCCCGCCGAATGGCCGCCCTGAGGTCCTCGATGTTGATGCGCTCGCGCTCCAAGTGCTTGTCAACGCACCTTCCGTTGTGAACCAGCAGGGTGGGCGTGCCTTCCATCAACCGCTGCGCGGGCTTGAAGCGGTAAGTCACCTCCACCACCAGCCAGTTGAGGGCCAGGATGACGACGGCCCCCAGGATGCCTCCCCCCAGCGAGTTGTCGTTGCCGATGACCGCGTTTTGCACCACGTTGGAAAGGATGAGCAGCACCACCAGGTCGAAGGGCGTCAACTGGCCCACCTGCCGCTTGCCCGTGAAGCGGAAGGCCAGGAGGATGAAGAGGTAAATGACCACCGACCGCAGGATTTTCTCCCCAACCGGGATGTCCGGAATCCACAAATGTCCCATGACGCCTCCTAAAAACAAAAAAAGCCTCCCCTGTTTTTCAGGAAAGGCTTTGTGTTGTCATCTGGTTTTAATTCCCAACTTCAAACTCCCCGCTCCTGGAATGATTTTTTATTCCAGGTAAGCGTCCGCCTCGATCTCCACGACCATTTCCGGGTCGATGAGCTTGGACACCTCCACCATGGTGGTGGCGGGGCGGATGTCCTTGAAGAATTCACCATGGGCCTTGCCGTATTTTTCCCATTCGGCGATTTTGGTCACGAACATGCGGGTGCGCACCACGTCCTTGAGGGAGGCGCCGGCCTTTTGGAGGGCGGCCTCGATGTTCTTAAGGGTCTGCCGCACCTGGGCCTCCGGGTCGCCGGGGCCCACCACCTTGCCGTCCGGCCCGGTGGCCGTGGTGCCGGACACCCAGATTTGGCTCCCGATCTTGACCGCGCGGGAATAGCCGATCAGGGGCTCCCACTTCGATCCCGTGCTGATGTTCTGGCGTGGCATTCCTTTTTCTCCTTCAAGCAAAGATGTCGCCTTAACTGCGAACCGTCGACTGGGAACTGTCAACCGCCTCTCAGGAGGACCCCACTTTCCTCGGCGCGCTCACCTGCTTTTGAACGTTCGTGGGTCCGCCCATCTTGGGCCCGTGGGCGTGGTCGTGCTTGTGGCCGTGCTCGTGGGGATGGTCGTGGGCCGAGTGGTCGTGGTCGTGTTCCTCGGCGTGTTTTTTCGCCTCTTCCGCGGCCGCCGCGTTGGTCTTGGCCAAAGCCGCGCTTTGGGCCGCCTCATCCGCCTCCAGGTGGCACTTCTTGTATTTCTTGCCCGAACCGCAGGGGCAGGGGTCATTGCGCCCCGTCTTCAGCCGCGCCTGCCAGTCGTTGTC
>JASHQZ010000122.1 GCA_030038835.1 candidate division FCPU426 bacterium | reverse complement strand
AGCATTGGTTCCAGGCCGGCGGGGCCAAGGGAAGCATCTACACCTTCAATACCCTGCTGGCGGCCTCAACGGTCCTGATTCTCTTGAAGATGAGGGAGCCGGGCTGGTTCAAGCGCGGTTTCGCGCTCTTCGCCTTTTTCCTGGGCTTGGCCCTGTCGGTGCATTGGGAAACCCAGGCCGTGCTCCTGCCCGCCTATGCCTGGCTCCTGTTTTCCGCCCAAAACCGGGTGGGGATCGGCGAGATTGGGGGGAACCTGCTGCGGCCCTTCGACCTGGCGGCGGGGCTTCGGAAATTGGCGGGTGCCTTCAGCGGCAAGGCCGGATGGGCGCGCACGGTGGCGTTACTCCTTTTGCCCCTTTCCACCTACCTTTACCTGCCCCTGAGATCGGCTTTGGGGCCGGCCATCAACTGGTGGGACCCGAAGACCTTCAGCCATTTCCTCACCGTGGTCACGCGGGGCAATTACTCGGGGGTGGCCGGGGGATGGTCGTGGGAGACGGTCCACCGCAACTTCGCGCGCTTTTGGCTTCACGCCCACGACCAATGGGGCGCCGGCGCCACCTACCTTCTCTTCGCCCTGGCATTGGGGGGCCTAGCCTGGATGTGGCGTCAACGCAGGGTAGAGGCCGCGGCTTTCCTCCTGTTCGCCGGAGGGGTTTTCGGCGGCGTCGTGTTTTATACCCCTTCCCGCGCCGGGTACGAATGGACTTTGGATAATTTCTTCACGCCGGTCTTCCTGGCCCTCGCCCTTTTCTCGGGCGCCGGGCTTTCCGCCCTGCTCCGGGTTTTCTCCCGGTTCCGTTTCCAGCGGCTTGCGGCCTTAGGGTTCGGCGCGGCCTGCCTGGGCCTGGCCCTCACTCCCATGGCTTTGAACTACCGCGCCGACGACCAAAGCGCCTACACGGTTTCCTATGACGAGGGCCTGAACATGCTCAAGACCACGCGGCGTAACGGCGTCATCCTCTGCAACGGCGACATCGACATCCTGCCGCTTTGGTACCTGCAGTTGGCCGGGGGAAAAAGGCCCGACGTGGCCAGTTTCACCACCCAATTCGCGGGCATGGAGTGGTACCGCGACGATATCACCCGCCGATGGCCTTCCATGGAGACTTACCTGCAAGGCAACGTGCCCGCCTGGACCGCCGTGGGGCAGATGGTGCGGCAGCATGGCCAGGAAAGGCCCTTTTACACTACCAACATCGACTTTCCCACGGGGGATACGGCCTGGCTGGGCCGGCCCTCTCCCTGGCTTCCCGACGGCCTTTTGTGGAAGCTTCCGGGGACCCAAGGACAGAATTTCGCCTTTGACACCGCAAGGGTCAACGAACTCTGGTCCCAATACGAACTGCGCAACCTCCAGCCGGGGGAAAGGAAATACTGGGACGATTACACCGACGTCATGAGGGATTCCTACGGCCAGGCCTGTTCCTTCACCGGGGATTTCGCCATGGCCAGCCACCTGCCGGAGGTGGCCCAATGGAGCTATGAGAAGGCCCTTCAATACCGCCAGCCCCAAACGCAGGGCTTCACTTATTTGAAATTGGCGGAGGCGCAAATGGCCCTGGGACGCCCCGTGGACGCCATCGGCAACTACCAGCAGTCCATTGAAAGGGAACCCCACAGCCCCGATAGGCCCTACTTTTACGCCCCTTACGCCTACGCGCGGCTGGGGGACGCTTTTTTCATGGAGAAGGATTACGCCAGCGCCGGGGACGCCTACCGGGTTTCGTTAAAGTTCGACCCCCAGCAAAAGCAGGCCTTGGATGGCCTGCAGCGGTTGAACCAGATGCTGGGAAGGTCCTAAACCGGCCAGTATTTTTTCATCCCAAAATCAAAAAGTTCCTTCTTCCAGGTTAAGGCCGCTCCAGACCTCCCGCCGGGTCACGCCGGAAGCTTCTTGGGCGTTTTGAAAGGCATGGGAATCCAGGTCCTCCAGGGTGGAGCGGGGGTCGGGAGTTTCATAGGCCAGGATCACGCTATGGGGATTCCCGGCCAGCCGGTAAAGGCAGTCACTATCGGTGTGGATTCCCCAGCGGTGATCGGCCTCAAAGTTTTTTTCCCAGGAGCCGTAATCCCGGACCTCGTAGCGCACCACCACCAATCCGCCATTCGTTGATTTGGGGGGGATATCCCGGAGCGGCTTTACGTCCACTCCCGCCCACATCAGCGGCAAACCCAGCCCCGCGCCCACGCAGGCGATATGGAAACTGGAGGACCGGATATAGTCCACGGCCTTATCCAGGTCGGAACATTGGAAGGTGAGGATATAGGTCTTGGGGTCCTGGAGGTCGCGGTGGATGCCATAGGCGGTAAAGCCTTGGGAAGCCAGGAGTCCGGGCTTCAGGAAGGCCTTCTTGAAATCATCGATATCGCAGATCTGCTGGCGGATAAAAATGGTTCCTTGCACGGCCGAAGGGGCAGGCCCCGGCGGTTTACAGCCAACCCCGCCGGCTACGCAAACGAGGGCGATGAAACAGCGAAGCCCTTTCATGGGAATTTCTCCTTAGGAGGGGGATCCACCCCCCTTCGTTAATAAGCCGGGAAGTTCCGCCAGGTTACGCAGGACAGGGACGCCGGTTTCCCGGCCATCCCATTGGTTTTTGCGGTCCAGCCAGATTCCGCGCATTCCGGCCTCCTGGGCGGCCAGGGCGTCGGTTTGAAGGCGGTCGCCCACGTAAACGCAGTCCCTCAACGCGGCCCCGGCCTCCCTGGCGGCCAGCTCAAAGATGGCCTTGTCGGGTTTGGCGAGGCCCACCTCGCCGCTGATAACCACGGTGGGGAAAAAGGGTTCAAGGCCCAATTGATGGATTTTCGACCGGTGTTGTTCCTTTTCGCCGTTGGTGATGAGCCCCAAAGGAAGGCCTTTCAGGGACCGCAGGCAGGGCAGGCTGTCCGGGAAAAGTTTCCAATTCGCCTCGTAAGTCGTGACATAGACCCCGAACCGGCGTTGGGCTTCCCCGTCGGAAAGGGCCTCGGCAAAGAATTCCCTCGCCCGGGCCCTGCGGCGCTCTTCCGTGGTTAAATTCAGGTAAGGCGAGTTGGATTGGAAGTATTTTTCCGACAAGGTTTCCCAGCGTTTCAGGAATGATTCTAAATCCTCATTGAAAGAGGAGCGGAAGGTTTCGTAGAACTTCGCGGCTCCGGACCTGGCCGCGGCGTCGTGGTCCAAAAGCGTGGCGTCCAAATCGAAGAAAACAACCATCAACGGGCCTCTTCACCGATGTTCTTGACGTGCCATTCGGAAGCAACTTGAAAGCCGCCTCCGGACAATAAATCCCTTTTCGGCTGGTCCAAGGGTCCGCAAACCACGTTGGCCAGGACCGCGCCTTTTTCCTTGGCCTCGTCCAGGACCCTCCCCAGCAGCCCGCGGCCCACGGTGGCCCATAGACCGGGGTCTTCCACCATGAAGTCATCCACGAAACAGATTTTGCCCCCGGGAGCGTAAACCGGCGGGGCGTTCACGATGACGCCGATGATGAAACCGTCCAGATGCCCGCCGGTTTCACTTACCCAAACCAAATTGTTCCCTTTTGGCAGGATGTCCTTGAGAAAAGCGGTATGAAGCTCCAGGGCCTTCCCGCTTTCCTTGTGGAAAACCGGCTGGTATTTTTCGTACTGCCGCCGCTTTTGGGAGGCCAGGAGGGCGATTTGGGTTACGTCGTCCAACGCAGCTTGGCGGATGGCCATGAGTGATTCCTTTCCTTAACCCAGGTAATCGGGAGTAATGGGTTCTTCGACCACCTTTCCCTTATGAAGGCCTACCTTGTAAGCGCGAGCCTGGGGCCGGGAGGAGACGAAACGGGCAATTTTCCCGTCGATGTAATGGATCGCCACGCCGTCATCCGCGGCATAGCCATCTTTGATTTTTTTTCGAGCCAGTAGTTGATGGTAGGAGGGACGCCGGTTTTTTTCCCCGTCATAGTGAGGGCAGTTGCTCCCTTTCAGGAATCCCAGGCACTCCAAGGAATTCAGGCGGCCGGGCCAGGAATCGGTGACTCCCTCCTCAAACCAGCAGATGGAACCGGCGCTCACGCCGCAAAGGATGATTCCTTTGTCGAGGGCTTTCCGCAGGATTAAGTCCAATCCCCAAAGCCTCCAAAGGGCTAAAAGGTTCCGGGTGTTGCCACCGCCCACATAAACGACATCCTTTTCCAAGACGTATTTTTCCAGGCTTCCCAAGGGAGGCTTGAATAGGGAAAGGTGGGAAGGCTCGCAAGGCATCTTTTTGAAGCCATTATAAAAGCGCTGGATGTAGGAGAGCGAATCCCCGCTGGCCGTGCCCACGAAACAAACCTTCGGCCTTTTCTTACGCGACTGCCGGAGGACATAGGCGTCCAACAGGAGGTTTTTGGGCTCCATTGAAAAGCCTCCCCCGCCCATGCAGATGATTTGTTTCAAGGTTTTAAGAGGGCTCATGGTTTCTGCTCCAGTTTAAAGGGTAGCCTGCGGGTAGTGTTTTTTTAGGAATCCCCCGGCCTTGTGGGCCGGCACCTCTAGGAACTCCTTCAGTTTCGGAACCAGCAAAATGAGAGGCGTTTGGAGGAGGCCCGACAGGCCCATGATCACCCAGGTGGCTGAGAGGCCTAGTTGGGCGATCAATAAGCTTCCTCCCGCCATGCCTAATGGGTAAAGCCCCAGGCACAAGAAATCCATGATGGAGTTGAACCGCGCCCGGTAAGAATCGGGGATCACCAGGACCGCCTGGGCATCGAACTGGATATTGGCCATGGAACTTCCGAATCCCACACCGAACAACATTCCCATGGGAAGCAGGAGGCCCGGGGACCAGGGTAAAAGCAGGAAGCCGAGCCCTTGGAGCGCGACGCAGGAAACCAGGAACGACCGGCCCCTCCAGAATTTTTGCACGGAATTCAGGCTCAGCGCGCCAACGATGGAGCCCAGGGCGAGGCTGCCTTCCAGGGCACCCAGGTACCAGGGGGGCATGTTCCTGGCCAGCTTGGCGAAAACGGGAAGGGCCACCCAGAAGGGCGCTTGGGTGAAATTAGCCAGCATGGCCGAAATGCAGATCCAAAAGAGGATCTGAACCTTCCAAAGAAGGCGCAAACCGTCCAGGAACTCGGCCTTCCAATGGGACAGCGATTTGAGGGGGGAGCCCTTCTTTTTCCTTCTTGGAATGGTATTGGCCCGGATCAAGTTCGAGCTTAATCCCGCGGCGAGGAAGGAAAGAGCGTCGGTTAAAAAGGCCCCCAGGACCCCGAAAACGGAAACGACCGCGCCCCCCAGGACGCCCCCGGCGACTCCCCCGAAGGAGGAGATGGCGTAGGATTGCTGCAGGGCCGTTTGCAATTTCCCCCTCTCGACGATCTGGGGGATGATCCCACCCTCGGCCGAGTTGAACAAGGCCGCGCCCACGGAGGCCGCGATATAGAGGCCGGCCAAGAGGGGGAGGTTAAAATAGTCGAAATAAACCATGGCCGCCATGAAACAGCCTATGACAAATCTCCCCAAGTCCGCGATCACGATCAATTTCTTGCGCGAAAAGTTATCCCCCAACGGGCCGAAAAGGGGCAGGAGAACAAGGTTCACCACCATATAGGGCACCAGGACCGAAGCGATGGCTTTGGCGGAGCCGGTTTTTTCCAGGATCCACCAGGACAGGGCGATGGAACGGCAACCGTTGCCCAGGATGGAAACCAGCTGGCCCAGCCGGAACTTCCAAAAATCCGGGCCCAAATGGGAGCGAAACAACTTTGAAAGATGGTTCATGGGCTCTTAAATTAATCCTAAAGATTCATTTTGGCTTTACGCAAAAAAATTGGTAATGGCCCCCCTTTCCTTCACGAATCAATCCTTTGCGGACTGCCTTAAAACCGATTTCTTCCAACCAAAGTTGATAGGTCGGATGGTCAACTCCAAGTCCGGAGTGGGAGGCTTTACTTGTTAAAATCATTTCAGTTACTGCGCCAAACATCCGACCAATGCCGCGCCGAGGAAAATATATTTTCCGGCGCCTTTCCAGTGACTGGATTCCCAATATCCCACCAAACCGGAGCCGAGGAAAAAGTATTTTCCGGCGTTTTCCCATACGGCGTTCAGGAAATGGTCGAAACCTTTTAAGGGCGGGGTCTTGGTCGAACAATCATCGGATAAGTAGGCGTTAAAATCCGCCAGTCGTTGGGCCCGATAGGTTTCCGAGTCCGTGACCGCCCCCTTGGTTTCGGGGGACTGGTAGAAGTTGTTTCCATACCATAAATCGCTGAGGAGGAACAACCGAGGCCTTTCCGGTTTTGGGTTCACACCCGGGTTTCGGGACCGTACCGCTGGTCCGGCGTTTCCCGGACTGGAAGGCGGCGGGGAAGGCGTTTCCGCCGTTGG
>JASHQZ010000121.1 GCA_030038835.1 candidate division FCPU426 bacterium | reverse complement strand
CAGGAAAACGCCCCCTCCCTAAAGACAAAAGCCCTTATTTCCCCATCCGGTTTTTCAGTTCCCGAACTTCTTCTTTTTCTCCTGACCGCCTTTACCGCCGTCATCTTCCTTTTGGGTCTTCCCGCGCTTTACCACCGATTGACCTATCCCTTGCAGGTGGAACAAGGAGAAGCCATCAACGTGGAAAAGGGATTGATTCTCTTGCGGGGCGATAACCTTTATCCCGACAGCTCCCAAGGCGGGCCTTACCTCTATTCGGTTTATCCGCCGCTATTTTCATGGCTGGAGGCCGGAACCATTCGAGGCACCGGACTCATTTGGCAATCGGGAAGGTTTCTGGCCTTCGCTGGTTATCTGGGCTGCGGGATTCTTTTGGCCGCCTGGGGTTGGCGGCGTTGGGGAAGACTTTGGCCGGTTTTTTTGACCCTGGCCTTTTGGGTTTTTCCCACTTGGGCCGAATGGGGAACCATGGTGCGGTGCGACACACTGGCCCTTTTTCTCCACTTCGGCGCCTTCCTATTGCTTTACCGGGATTCGATGCAACCCGCCGGGAAAAAATGGGTCGCGACCGCCGGTTTTTTAACCGCAGCTTCGGTCCTGGTCAAACAAGACACCCTGGCTCTTTTGGCGGTTTATGGAATTTACTGTCTTGCCCGGCGTCAATGGACCCGGTTGGGCGTTTACGCCCTCTCTTCCCTGGCGCCCCTGGCGCTTGTTTTTGGAATCGAGCAGGCTCGAACCCACGGGTTGTTTTACGACCATACGGCGGCCTGGCTGAACACGGGGTTCGACGCCGATGCTTTTTGGTATTTTCTTTCCAAGGTTTTTTGGAGGGAAGCTGGAGTAGTTCTTCTGGCTGTCATGGCCCTTTGGGTTGTGAAAAAGGTTCCTTTGTTACTGGGCATCCAGATGGCGTTTTCCATTCTTGGTCTTTTGTCCCTGGGCCGGTCATTGGGGGCTGAAAACTATTGGCTGGGGTTTTTGCTTTATGGCGTTTTCTTCGTGGGTGAGGCGGCTGCGGCCCCACCGAAGCTGGCTTTCCCGCGCCTGACCCTCAAGGCCCAAGACTGGGGACGGGCAATTTTAGGCGCGGCCCTCCTCATATCCGCCATGTTGGGGAAATGGCCTTCGGTGCCATCCGAGGCCGAGGCGGGCATGAAGAAGGAAGCGGCCCAAATGTACGAAAGCGGGGAAAACCACCTGGCGCTGGACCTGGACCTGCCGGTGATGGCTGGCAAAAAAATTTGGATCCAGCCCGCCGAATACACGGCCATGGTGAAGAGGGGGATTTGGAGCACCGCGCCCTTGATCCGGGACATCCGGGCAAGGAAATTCTCGACCGTCGAATTGTACGATATCCCCGACCAGTATCTGTTGCCACAACCGGTGGTGGAAGAAATTAAAAATAATTACCATGTCAAGATAAGGGAGTTTGGCCGGATCTGGTTTATACCTAATGGATAGTTCACCCAACCGGGGTTTTTACCATTAAAATCATACCCTCATCGCCCTTGTTTTAATGGGGCTTAAGCCCGATAAGGTTATGAGGGTTATGCCGTTTTCAATGTGGGGCTGAAGACCCCATTTCAGTGGTTAAACCATCCTTATCCGTCGGCCTTTCAGGAGAGGCTTTTCGAGGAGTCCATGTCCACCGCCCTTGTCATCCACGGCCATTTCTACCAGCCCCCGCGGGAAAACCCTTGGACGGGCGTCATTGACGACCAGCCCAGCGCCCAGCCTTTTCCCAACTGGAACGACCGCGTCTATTACGAGTGTTACCGGCCCAACGCTTTCGCCCGCATTTTCGACCTGAAGAGCGGCCGCATTGAGAGCATCGTCAACAACTACGAATCCATCAGCTTCAATTTCGGCCCCACGCTGCTTTCCTGGATGGAAAAGTACCATCCCGGAACCTACCAGAAAATCCTGGAGGCCGATAAGAAGAGCTCCAAAAGGAACGGCGGCCACGGCAACGCCATTGCCCAGGGCTACAACCACACCATCCTGCCCCTTTGCAACGAGGCGGACCGCATCACCCAGGTGAAGTGGGGCATTGAGGATTTCAAGCACCGTTTCAACCGGGAGCCCGAATCCTTGTGGCTGCCCGAGACGGCCTGCAACGACGCCACCCTTTCGGTCCTGATCGACCACAACTTGAAATACGTCCTCCTTTCCCCCGAGCAAGCCGAAAGGGTCAGGTCCTTGGGATCGGAAGGCTGGACCGATGTCTCCAACGGCCGGATCGACCCCGGCATGCCTTACCGTTATTTCCACAGGGACGGCTCCAAGCGGTTTATTGACATCTTTTTTTACGATATGGGAATCGCCCGGGGCATCGCCTTTGAGGGGGCCCTCATTTCCAGCCAGGCCCTGATTGACCGGATCGGGCGGGTGGGGAGGGGCGACGGCCGCATCGTGCAGACGGCCACGGACGGCGAATCCTACGGCCACCACACCAAGTTCGGCGATCGAAGCCTAGCCTACGCCTTGAAGGTGGAAGCCGCCCAGGGTGGATACTGGATCACCAATTACGGGGCTTTCCTGGAAAAGCATCCTCCAACGTGGGAGGTGGAGGTCAAGAAAGGGCCGGATGGCAACGGCACCGCCTGGAGTTGCGCCCACGGTGTGGGCCGCTGGTACCGCGACTGCGGCTGCCAGACCGGCGGCAGGGAAGGCTGGAACCAGCAGTGGCGGGGTCCCTTACGCAAGGCCTTCGACTTTTTAAGGGACAAGGTGCACGGCTATTTCGAGGGGGAGCGGGGAAGGCTCTTTGCCGACCCCTGGGACGCCCGCAACGACTACATCCGCCTGGTGCTGGACCCCCAGGCATCCCGCAAGGAATTCCTCGCCCGGCACGCGGGCCGGGAGCTCTCCGAGATCGAGCAGGTGAAGGCCTTGATCCACCTGGAAATCCAGCGCAACGCCATGCTGATGTACACCAGCTGCGGCTGGTTTTTCACCGA
>JASHQZ010000120.1 GCA_030038835.1 candidate division FCPU426 bacterium | reverse complement strand
CCCCTTTCCATCGCCAAGGAAATCCGGGCGCGGGTGGAAAAAATCCTGACCGCCACCGGGGAAAAAGCCTTGGACAAGGCCTCCGAAAAGACCCCCGCCGCGGTCCTAGCCAAGGACCCAGCCCTCTCCGCTTCGGAAAAGGCGATTTTGGTCCCCGAGCCCCAACCCGAAAAACCCTGACGGCGGCGGCCAGCTGGCATCCAATGGTTGTTAAGAACGGCCTTCAATTCTTTGCCATCGGCTGCCCTTAGGCCGCTTTATCCAAAACCACCGTGAAGGTGCTTCCCTTCCCTTCCTCGCTGGACAGGAAAACCTCGCCGTTCATTTTCTCCACCAGGTGTTTCACGATGGAAAGGCCCAGGCCCGTTCCGCCTGCTTCCCGGCTGCGGGACACGTCCACCCGGAAAAACCGCTCAAAAACCCTGGGCTGGGCGTCCTTGGGAATGCCGATGCCGCGGTCATGGACTTGGATTTCCATCTTCCCGTCCTCCCGCGCCTTGACCCCCAACCGGATTTCGCTGTCTTTCGGGGAATATTTCACCGCGTTGTCCAGCAGGTTTTCCAGGACGTGGAAAAGGCCCTCCCGGTGGGCCGTCACCTTGGCGCCGTCCGGGATTTCCTGTTTCAAAACGATCCCCTTGGCTTCGAGCTTGGCCTTCAACAATTCCACGGCCTGCTGGGCCACGTCCGCCAGGTCCACGGTTTCGAGGAAATTGATGTACATGCCGCTTTCGATGCGGCCCAGCTCCAGCACGTCGGTGATGAGGGCGTTCAAGCGCTGGGCTTGGTCGGAAATTTTCTGGAGGAACAGCCCCCGGTTTTTGCGGTCGTCCATGGCGCCGGAAAGCAGGGTTTCCACGTAGCCCAGGATGGCCGTCAAGGGCGTCTTAAGCTCATGGGAGACGTTGGCCACGAAATCGGTGCGCATGCGCATGAGGCGCTTGAAAGGGGTGATGTCGGAAAATACCACGATCTGCCCCAAAAGGTGCCCCCCTTCCACCCGGATGGCGGCCGCGCTCACCGCGAAGGTTTTTTCCTCCCGGCCCACCATGAAGTCGATTTCTCCGCTGGACAGGTTTTCCCGCTTCGACATCGCCAAAAGTTCCGCCAAGACCGGGTTGCGGACCACCTCCAGGTAATGCCGCCCCAAGGTCTCCCTTTCATCCGTTCCTAGGATCCGGTCTCCCATGGGGTTCATGAGCACGATGCGGTCGGCTTGGTTGAGCAGCAACACGCCCTCGCCCATGCTGTTGAGGATGAGGTTGAGCATGGATTCGTTGGACCCCAGCCTCTCCAGCATTTCCTCGAAATTGCGCCCGGGGATGAACATGTCCCTTTCATCCTCCGGCCCGGAAACCGACGCGGTTTTTTCCCCCCGCTCTTGCGCAGGGGGGGCCATAGGGGGGGATTTCATGAAAAAGAATAAGGCCCCTCCCAAACCCATCGAAAGCCCGCAAAGCAGGAGAAACGGGGTTTTGAGGGAGGGGACGTTCGATCCCAATAGGAAAAAAGCAAGGGCGAGGGAAGCCGCCAAGGCCGCCCCCGTGAGGCGGGTGTTTGAATTCATGGGATAGGGTTCTTCCGGAGGTTTGAGTTAACGATATTTATAACCCAAAACTTGAAACCAAAACTGTTTTTATGCGGGGGCTTCTTCCTTGAAAAGGTAACCGTAGCCCTTGACCGTTTGGATGTGCTTGTCGTAGACGCCCAGTTTCTCGCGCAGGCGGCGCACATGGACGTCGACCGTTCGGGTCGTTCCGAAATAATCGTAGCCCCAGACGTTGTTCAAGAGGACATCCCGGGAGAGCACCCGTCCCGAGTGGGTCAGGAAGTAATCCAAAAGCTCGAATTCCTTGGCGGTCAGGTCCAGTTTTTGGGATTTCAGGACCACCTCGTGCTTGGCCCGGTTGAGGGTCAGGTCCTTGAATTTTTGGACCGCCTCGCCTTCCTGGGCCTTGCTGAAGCGCCGCAGCACCGCCCGCACGCGGGCCAAAAGCTCCTTCACCGAAAAGGGCTTGGTGACGTAATCATCCGCCCCCAGTTCCAGTCCCACGATCTTGTCCGACTCCTCCCCCTTGGCCGTCAGCATGACGACGGGGATGTGATTGGTCTTGGGGTTGGCCTTCAAGGTCTTGCACACCGTCAGGCCGTCCACCTTGGGAAGCATCAAATCCAGCAGCACCAAATCCGGCATCTTATCCGGTATTTTCTTCAAGGCTGTTTCGCCGTCCATCTCGGAAAGGACGCGGTACCCTTCTTTTTCAAGGTTATAGGTCAAAAGTTCAACCAAATCTTTCTCGTCCTCGACGACAAAAATCTGTTTCATGGTTTTTTCCTGATAATTTTTCGTAATTTCGGTGGAATTATATCGAAGCCCCTGACAGCCAATGTTAAACCGGCGTTAAACCAATTTACACGGCCAAACAGGGAAATCCAGCGCGCAAGGCATTGGGCCGTCGCACAATTAACGGTCAATTTACTCCCGCTTTAATGGGATGGGCGCCACTTCCCCTTAATCTTACATCCAAAAAAGCGGGGAGTGTTCCATGGAACGGATCATGATCATTGACTCCGACATTCGGCAAATGCGGGAACTCAACGACGGGCTTTCCGGGGATTATCAAATTCTGAATTGCAGTCGCGGCGCCAAGGCCATGGAGCTGTTGAGGCTTTTCACTCCTTCCGCCCTGGTGCTGGACCCGACCACGCCCGGGTTAAACGGCCCGGACTTCATCCGGCAAGTCCGCTCCCTTTCATTTGGATCCGGCCTTCCCATACTGGCCCTGACCCAAATCACCACCCTCCGGCGCATTGAGGAAAGCTTTGACTGGGGAGTGGACATGGTTTTTTCGAAACCTTGCTCC
>JASHQZ010000119.1 GCA_030038835.1 candidate division FCPU426 bacterium | reverse complement strand
CCCAGTCCCAGGGCCAGCGCCCCTCCACCCATGATGGCTCCCGCCGATGTTTGGTGTAGGACCAGCCCCACACCCAAAGGCAGGGCCACTGCCGCCATTCCCCTCAAGCCGCCCCAAGGGTCGAACTGGGCCCAGTCCACCTGGGCGGCATTGGCGGCTAAGCCGCCGATGGAATTGGAACTTGGAGGCAAGGAGTTTCCATCCCTTCGTTTTTGAACAAGGATGACCGCCGTTACCTCGTTCTTCGGCAACGGAATGGCCCAGCATTTTTAAGGGAGGAGGACGAAAAATTTCCATGCGTCCTTTATCTCACCAAAACCACCCTTGCGGCGTGGCTTCCCAAGGGGTCCTCAAAAAGGATGATATAAACACCGCTGGCACAGGTATTCCCGTACTTGTTGGTGCCGTCCCAGCTGTAGGTGTTCTGCAGGCCGCTGGAAGTATTTTCCGATCTCAGCGTCCGGATATGTTCTCCCGCCGAATTATAAATCCTTACAAAAACATTTCCGGGATAGGCGCAGGTCGCCACCGAAATATCGACTTTTTCCTGGTTCGACGGCCTAAAAACGTTCTTGTCGACAAAAAACTGGTCCGCACAGGATGTGGGGGTCGGTGTGGGAGTGGACGGGACGGAAGGGGTGACTGGGACCGTGGGCGTCGCGGTAGGGGTCGCCGAAGGCGTGGGGGCGGCCACGCAGGAAAGGGTGTAGCAAAAATCATAGTCAAATCCCTCAGGGTTCAGGTAACCCGCCGGAAGGGGTTGGTTGATATCCTCGATCTCCAGGACATTGGTCCCCGTTTGGAAGTCGCTGGTGCTGACCGTCACCTGGGTGCAGGCGTTATAAGCCCCCGAATCGGAAACGACGGGTTGGCCATTCAGCCAGACGTAACCCGCGTTGTCCACCAGGAACTGCAGGGTGGCCTGGGTCACCGAACAGCCGGACGGGACATTGAAGCTTTTGAGGAAATATAGGTTGGCCACGTTGGGCGAAGTGGTCCCGCAAGGGTTGTCGCCGTTGCCGTCCCAACCTATCCATTCCCCGCTTCCGCTGCCGGCGATGCTGCAGGGCGCCGCCCAGTTGCCGACGTCCGCGTAATTCACCGAAACCGCATCGGACCATCCCGGCACCGAAGCGTTGTTATAAGAGGGGCTGAGCCAGCTCTGGCCGTTGGAATCCGGTGGCGGGGTCGGCTGGCCGGTCAGGCTCGGGGAACAGCCGTTGGTGTCCACATACATCAAGTTGGTGGTGTCGCTGGCAAGGCACTGGTTGGAAGAAACGGCCTGGGCCCCGCCAAGGGAAGGCAGGACCAGTCCCAAAATCAGCACCCCCGCCCCTGGGCCGCGGAAGGCCCGGGTGGAAATTTTAACCGGGGATAAAATTCGGCGCATATCCAGGAATACCCTCAAAATAACCAGCCGTCAGTATACCCCAACACCGCGGCCTTTTTCCGTCTCACGGCTCCGGTTGGAAATCCTTCAATTGGGGGTTGATCATTCGGAAGGATTCAAAGAACCGTTTCACGGAAGCCGGGTTGAAATCCTTTTGCGCGGCCGTTACCTCCAGGAAATAAAACCACTGGTTCACCAAAAAATAACGGCCCGCCCCCACCTGGTGGTTGGCCAGGTCCACCAGTTTGAACTCGCAGGCGGGGGCGTACTGGTACTTGAAAAAGAAAAGATAGGCGATCTTGGACTGGAGATGGAGCGCCAACCGGTTCACCATCATGCGCATGAAAGCCTCCGGGGAGGTGATGCGCTGGGGCTGGGTGTAATAGCCGAACCCGGCGTTGTAGAGGCTGCCGGCGGCGTCCGCGGCGCGCCACTCATCCCGGTCGCCCAGTTGATGGGCCGGGGAGGGCATGGAGATGGAGAAAGTAACGGGAGAGGGCGGACGCAAGGGAACCCATTGCGTCCCTTCGGGAATCCGGTCCCCGAAGGCCCGGGGCGAAAGGGCCCAAAGCAGGAAAAGGGCGGGGATGAGGTTTCTTCCCATGCGTCTCCTTCAAGGGCCGGCAACCTGGGCCCCAAGCCATCCTCCGACAGGAACAACTAGCGCTGGACCAGGAGTTTCATGATCTGGCGGGTTTCATGGCTGCCGGTTTCAAGCTCCAAAACCACATAATAAAGGCCATTGGCGACGTTCAGGTCCCCCTGGCCCATGTTGAGGGTGTACTTGTTTTGCCCCAAAGCCGCGGAAAGGGTGTCGTCCTCGAAGATCTTCCGGAGGGCCACGGTGAAAATCTTCACCTTCACCTGGTTCACGGGCGACGTCACGTTGTAATAAAAGCCGAGGGGCCCCTGGCCCTTGACCGGATTGGGGAAAAGGACGGCATCCGGGACGGCCGGGGTAGGGGTCGCCGTGGAAGTAATGGTATGGGTCGGCGTGGAGGTGTACCAGGTCCCCGTAGGTGTAGCGGAGGGTGTGAAGGTGGGAGTCAAGGTGGGGGTGGGCGTGGGGTTGCCCAAGGTGATCTCATAAAGGGTTCCCGACCGGCCCGGGAGGCTGTCCGTGAAGTTGTTGGCCGAGGCGATCGTCGGGGCGGACGGCTGGTAAAGGGTGGAGTTGGTGGCGTCGAACCGAAAGGACCGGATGGAGGAAATGACCTGCCCGCCCGGGATATTGTTGAGGGTGAATTGGGCCGTGTCCGTGACCGCGCCGCTGTAGGTGACCCCCCCGCTGATGGAGGCCGGGCAGTCCCGGTCAATGGCCGCCACCCAGATCTTGCCGGAAACGCTGGTGCTGCGCGAGGCGTAAACCGACCCCAAGGTGACGCTGGAGCTGGTGGCGGGCATGGAGAGGTTTCCGAAGCTGGAGCCCGCGCCGTCGTAATCCAGGTAAAGGTTATAGGCGGCCGCCACATAGGCGTTGTCGGTGCCGTCGTCCCACCGGCAGGCGATGGCTCCGTACTCCCCGAAGATGCCCAAGGCATCGGCCTGGGCCACCCCGCCGGAAATATCCTCCCCAGCCCCGTATTGATACTCGGAAAACGAAAGCCCGGTGCCGGGATAATATTGGTTAATGGCCGCCTGCAGCCGCGGGATGAGGGTGATGGGCCCGTCGGTGGAATAAGCTGTAATCCAGCTGACTTCTGTATAGCTGGGATCCCACAGGCTGCGGGGAGCCTGCATACGGGCCACCGACATCCCATAGGAGGTATCGTTGGTGGTGATGTAATTGGGGTCGCTTACGGCGGTCGTGGCCGCCGGATACCAATGCAAGTCCAGGTAATGCAGGAGCCGGTGGCCCGCGGCGGAAGAGGCGCTATTCATCTGTTGGAGGTAATAACAAAGGTAGGTAACCCCATAACTGTTGGTGTAGGTCGTGGGGCAGTCCGGCGCGCTTTGGTTGTTCACGTATTCGCTCCAGCCGTAGGCCACCGGCCCCAGGATTTGGGCGTTGGGGTCCGCCGCGGTGATGACCCCGGCCAGGGTGATGCCCTTGCCCGATACCTCGGCGCAAGTGGTCTGGTTGGGGTGCACCATGGGATGGGTGTCGGGCCAAAGGGCCGGCTCGTTGTCCAGGTCGTAAAAAAGGGCGCCGCCTGACCCGGCCCCGCCGACGATGGAAAGGAGATAGGCCATTTCCTGGTTCATATAGACCACGGTCCCGTTGGTCACCGGGGCGCCCGTCGTGGGCCCGCCCGTGAAGGACACCGCCGCCCAATAGGTATTCGTGGTGTCGGCGGGCCAGGTGATGGACACGAAACAATTGCAAGCGGGATTGATGGAGACATAGCCGGCCATTTGCAGGGTCACCAGGGAAGCGGCGGAGAGGGCGTTGTTGCCCTGGATAAAGGCAATGAGGGTCGTGGCGGGCTGGTCATTGGCATAGGTGACGCCTGGCGGGAACAGGTAATTGTCCTCATGGTTGCAAGAAACGACCCCTGTGATCGTGGCGCAGTAATCCATCCCGCTATTGGAGGCGTTGTTTTCCCAGTTATAGGCCGTCAGGCGGTCTCCGCCCTGACGGTAAAGGGGATTCTTATTGAATAGGACAGTGGTGGGGGTAGCGGTGGATTGGGGATTATTGGTGATGATATCGTTGGAACCGTAGGTATAAGGAAGGATGGTTGTGCCCGAGGCGCCGGCGTTGATGGTATAGGTGATCGTGGCGGCCCAGGTGGCGGCGCAGGAAAGGAAAAAGGGGAGGACGCCAAGGGCAATGTTCTTAAACCGGTTCAAGGGAACCTCAAAAGTAAAAAGGGTGTCGAAACAATGGATGTTGCCAAGGTTATCACGGTTTCAGCGGCGCTTCGAGGGATTTGGGCCGCTTCGGGTTATGAATGCATAGGCCAACGGGGGAATCAACTGGACGGCCTTGTTTCTCAACGGATCAGCAAAATCCTTTTGAATTGGGTGCCGAAGGGTTCCACGAGGTAAAGGATATAGACGCCGCTGGCGCACGGATTTCCGTATTTATTTTTCCCGTCCCACGTATAACCCTGGACCAACGGATTGCTCAAGTTTTGGGCATCCAGGGTTTTGATGTGTTCGCCCGCCGAATTGTAGATCCTCAGGGCATAAGCTCCGGGATAGGCGGAATCCGCCACGAAAATGGAAAGCGGGCCCTGGGCGGGCCGGAATTCGTTTTGCGACACGTAAAACGCGTTCTCCGGCGTGGGGGTCGGGGTGCAGGTATTTCCAGGGTAACCGCAGGGCGTGGGGGTGAACGTGGGGGTGGCGGTGTTGGTGGGCGTAAAGCTGGGCGTGGGGCTGAAGGTATGGGTGGGCGTGGGGGTGACCGTGAAGGTATAGGTGGGCGTGGGGCTGTTCGTGGGGGTCCGGGTATCGGTGGGCGTGAAGGTTGGGGTGGGAGTGAAGGTGAAAGTGGGTGTAAAAGTGGAGGTGGGGGTGAAAGTGATGGTCGGCGTGAAGGTCGGCGTGGAGGAAGGCGTAAGAGTGGGGGAGAACGTGGGCGTGGAGCTGGCGGTTGAAGTCGGGGTCTGGGTGGGGGTTGGGATCACCGCGACTTGGCGCCAGTATAGGATCCCGCAGTTGTTGGAGACGTAACCGGAAGGGTTATAGGAAACCGGGGGTATGACCGAGGAGGTTCCGGGATAGTCCAGCGGGGCCGCATAGGTTTCACCCGTGACCGGAGCGCCGGTGAGGGTGAAGGGATTGGAGGCGGGGTTATAGACAAAGGCGTACCAAGGATTGCCGCCACCGTCCACCGGGGGAGGCTGTGCCCCGGTTCCGCTGCATTCCGTGACGCCGGCCCCGGCCCCGTTGGGATCGTAATACAAGGGGATGGTCGCGTAGGATTCGCTGGAGATGACCCATTGGAAGCCGCCGCTGCAGGTGATGTCCAAATACCAGGCGCTGAAGATAAGGGACGGGTTGATGTTGTCCGTTTCAACCGCCAGCACCACGCTTTGCCCCTCGTTGAAGACGGAAACGGGCACGGATACCACGGTGGGCGTGCAGCCGTTCCCGCAATAGGGGATGGGCGTTGCGACGATTTCCGTCCCGTTGACCCAGGCCGTGGTTTGGTCGTCCCCCGATTCGCTGAACACCGCCGAGACCGGGTCGCATTGGGCTAAGAGGGGGGCGCCAGTCCAAAAACAGGCAAGGACCACCAGGCTCGCCCAGAAAACCTTTCGGGCTGGTCCCGCGCACCGCCCTGTCCGCAGCGGGAACAGGGGGCGGAAACAGCGGCCTAACAGGGTGAACATAGGATAGTGCCTTCCGTCATTTTCTCGCTCGGCCTCCCCGCCGTTAAGTCCTACCCAAGAATCTTACAGCAGGGAAATATATTTCAACATGGGATGGAAAGTTTCATCACGAGTGGGTTTTAACGCAGCAACAAAAGCTTCAGGATGGTGCGGTGGCCGTTGGCGGTGACGACCACGTAATAAAGGCCGTCGGCCAGGGTGTTCCCCCATGTGTCCTGCATGGCCACCGCCACCGGGCCGTAGGGGAGGGAGGAATAATCCTTCTCCAGCACCTTGCGGAAAGCGGTGGTGAAAAGCTGGATTTTGACCTGCGCCGTTCCCGTGTAAGCCGGCGGCAACACGCTCACCGGGGCGCCGTAGGAGGGATTGGGATAAACCACCGGCGAGGGTTGGGCCGTGGGGGTCGGCGTGAAATTCACGACGGTCACGGCCGTATTGGAGGTGTCTTGGGTCCCCAAGGTGACCAAGTCCAGGGTGCTATCCGAGGTCAAGACTGTTCCCGTGGCCGCAGTGTTCGTCACGACGGCGCTGAAGCCCAAGGTCGTGGGGCCCGGCGCGAGGCTGCTGAGGTCCCAAACGACCGTCTGGCCCGAATCCGTTCCCGCCGGCTCGCCGGAGGTGAATTGCAGGAAGGTTTCGCCGGCCGGGAGAATGTCCGTCACCGCGGCGGCCCCGGCGGAACTCCCGGAAACCGTGACGGAAAGCGAATAAACCAGGGTCTGTCCCGCGCTGGGGCTGGAATCGGATACCTGTTGGACAAAGGTCACGGTCACGCCTGGGGTCGCAGTGGGCGTAAAGCTGGCCGTGGGCGTCCCCGTGAAAGTCGGGGTATAGGTGGGCGAGGGGCTGAACGTCAGGGTGGGGCTGTTGGTGGGGGTGCTGGTGGAGGTGGAACTGGGCGTTGCGGTTGTCGTCAAGGTGGCGGTTGGAGTCGGAGTATTGGTGATGGTGGGCGTGGGAGTGAAGGTACAGGTGTTGCCGAGGCTGTCCGTGCATACCGTGTTGGTGGCCGTGGCCGTCGGGCTGTTGGTCGGGGAGGAAGTGAGGGTTGGGGTGGGGCTGTTGGTGGGTGTAGAGGTGGGGGTGGCGCTGGCCGTGAGGGTGGGAGTCAGGCTTGGTGTTAAGCTGGGGGTCAAAGTTGGAGTGTTGGTGGCGGTTTTAGTGGGGGTCGAAGTGGCTGAGGAAGTCGGCGTATTGGTGGGGATTCCCGAGTTGGTGAACTGGATGACGTTGATGGAATAAGGGCTGAGGGTCACCGGGAAGGAGGAAGCCGCATTGCTGAGGGTCGTGGTGGTGGGGGCGGTGTCCGGGTTGGCGTCGTAGGGCTCGGTGGTGGTCTGCCAGGCGTAGTTGGTGGAGTTGAAGGTCCAGGCGGTGGCCGCGGCATTGGGCACGAAGCCGTTCACGTCGACGGTGGTGTCGTAGGTCACCGACGCGTTCTCATTGATGAGCTCCAGCGAAAGCACGTTGTCCGGCCGGGCGTCGGCGTAGGCGACCAGGCTGGTGGAGCTGCTTCCCGTATTGACCAGATCGTGGGTACGGGCGTCCCCCTGGATGGCCCAGTCCGTGGCCATCATCTGCATGGCCCAATAGGTGGCGTGGGGCTGGTAATTGGTGGTGGTGGTATCGTCTATGTAACCCAGGTCGCCGTCGGCGGCGACCGTTTGGTCGCTTCCCCCGTTCAGGGTGGCCCAGAGGTTGGAAAAGCCCGTGGAGCCGAAGCCCGTGATGAAGGCCCCCAGCCAATTGGCCAGCCAGAGGCCGTTGGCCAACTGCACGGTGATGTTGGGCGTGCCCGCGTTGCAGTTGTACTCGCTCATGAGGATGGGCATGTTGGAAAGGCTGAGTCCCACGGCGGAAAGCCAGTCGCCCAAGGTCACGGGGAAATTGGCCAGCTGGGCGGGCGTGGTGAACCCCGCGGGGAAGGCCGTGACGCCGGGGTACCAGTGGAAGTCGATGCCGCCCACCTCGGACACCGCGTTCCCGCCCGGGTTGTTGTAAAGCCGCAGCAGGAAGTCCTGGATGTAGGTGTTGCCGTCGTAGTTGTTGGAACTCGGGTTGGGGGAGCCCGGCACCGGCCCCACGATGCTGATGGGCACGCCGTCCGAGGCTGCCTCGGCCTGCATGGCGCTGTAATACTCCATGAAGCGCCGGCCGTAGTCGTCGGCGTTCATGGGCCCGCCCGTTTCCCACGTGCCGTTGGTCTCGTTGCCGATCTGCCAGTACTGGAT
>JASHQZ010000118.1 GCA_030038835.1 candidate division FCPU426 bacterium | reverse complement strand
CAATGCGGATTTGACGGCTTAGCTGCGGCCAGAAAAACAGCAGGCAGGCAAAGGGCCGATGGTCCAGTTCGCGCCCCTTGCGGCTTTGGTAATTGGTGTAAAAGACGAAGCCTTGGGCGTCGTAACCTTTTAATAAAACTACCCGGGAGGAGGGTTTGTTCCCGGTTGCGAGGGTCGAGAGGGCCATGGCGTTGGCGTCCAGGACTTGGGCCTTCAGGGCTTCCTGGAACCATTTCTCGAAGAGGGGGAGGGGATTTCGGGGGGCTTCTTTTTCGGTGAGCCCGCGGTTTCGGTACTCGCGGCGCAGGTGGGCGATGGAGGCTTTTTTCATTACCCTAATTTCTCATAAATAAGGACTATTTTAAATAAGTTCGACGGACGGGTCCGGCCTGTCGTAACTAGGTAATCTTCTTTTTATCCAGGCGGCTAAACAAAACCTAAATCCACCCTTATGAGCGGCGATGCGGGGCCGATCCCTTCTGCCAAAATATAAAATGAAAACTTGGAGTTCCCCCGATTTTTTTCTTTTCCTTCCGCCAAGCCAGGCTTTTGTGCTAAAAATCCGGGTCTTTCCCAGGGGCCTTTTTGCTTCCGGCCGGGTGGGCGTTCCCTCCCCCGCACCCCACCCCGATGGTTCTTTTTTGCTTGCCGGTCAAAGCAAAGGTGTTGCTTTGGGGGTTAATATATGAAAACATTGGAATATATTCATAAGAAATGGATTGGCAATGGTTGACACTTCTTTCGTTTTTAAGATCAAGGCCGACTTCATCAGGGCATTAAGTCACCCGGTTCGCCTGAAAATAATTGAACATTTGAAGAAGGGTGAAAAGTCAGTCGGGCAAATGGTCAAAGCATTGCAGATTGAGCAATCCAGCCTTTCCAAACATTTGGCGATCCTTAAACAGGCGGGAATCCTTAATTCCAGGCAGGTTAAGGTCACCGTTTTGTATTCCATCCGCGACAAGGGCATTTTCGATGTGTTGCGTCCTATCTCGCTTTTCCTGAAGAAGAAACTGAAAGAAAGCCAGGAAATTCTCGAACACTTGGGCGAAGGGTAAAAGTGAAATGGCTGGAATCTGCTCCGAAAACGGTCCGCTTGAAAATTCAATCCCTGGTAAATTTCATCCCATAGAACCCGTCGCGAATAAATTCGGGCCTTCTGAGAAAGAATGGAAACTTCCCTGAAATTCAAAATCGTGTTTTTTCCCTTTTTTTCTTTGGCCCTCTTGATGACAAAAGTGTCGGCGGCCCAGGTCAATCCGAATCCCTGTGCGCTTTGCATCCAGCATCAGGGCGGACAAAACCTCGATCTTTGCCTCAAGTCGCTTGAGGCAAAGGATTTGTCTTTCTTGTCCGGTCGCCAGGAACCAATAAGCGTCTGGGAGGCGGATGAAGATGTATTGCCGAAACTCTGCGAGCGGATAAGAAGCGGCGATGGGGAAGCCCTTTCAATAGGTTTCCGGCTGGCTGTGGTTCTTGACGAGGCGTCGAACGGGGACTTAATTGAAGCCTTGGGCGAGTCGATGCTAAAAAACCCGACTGGATTCCTAGAGAAACTGCAAGACATGATGGATTTTGGCAAAAAAGAAAACGTGGTGGGGCCTCTCAAAGAATGTTATTGGAGCGCTTTTATCGACAGTGATTTTGGGTATGGGAGACAACCTGGTGGGGAACCGAGAGCCATCAGGAAAAGAAGGGAAGCTATCCAAAAGGTTCACAAACCCGTCCTCAAAGAAGTCCAAACCTACATCTTGGAATTACTCGACGAAAAGTTAAGAAGGTTAACCACCGAAATGTAAGGCACTTATTGGGTGCAAGGTAGGAATCACGATGTTTGTGCCTAAATCGATTGTTTGCCTTCGGGATTATTCCTGGAAACAATTCCAATCGGACTTGATCGCCGGTGTGGTGGTGGGCTTGGTGGCACTGCCCTTGGCTATGGCCTTTTCCATAGCCTGTGGGCTTCCGCCGGAACGGGGGCTTTACACGGCGGTTGTCGCGGGCTTCCTGATCTCCGCTTTAAGCGGAAGCCGGGTCGCCATCGGAGGCCCTACGGGGGCCTTTATCGTCATCGTGGCCGGTATCGTTACTAAATATGGGTATGAGGGCCTGGCGGTGGCCACCGGCTTGGCTGGCCTTATCCTTATGGCTATGGGGTTTGCCCGGATGGGAACCATGGTCAAGTACATCCCTTATCCTGTCATTACGGGTTTTACCTCCGGCATCGCCGTAGTGATCTTAAGCACCCAAGTGAAGGACTTCTTGGGCCTTCGGATGGGGGCGGTCCCCGCCGATTTCATCGACAAGTGGATTGCCTATTGGGGAACCCTGCCGACTCTTAATCCTTACGCCGTGGGAATCGGTTTTTTCACGGCGGTTTGCATCTTTCTTTGGCCCCGCCAATGGAAGGTTCCGGGTTCCATTGTGGCCCTTGTCTTGGTTTCCCTGGGAACCGCCTGGGGAAATTGGCCGGTGGAAACCATCGGCACTCGGTTTGGAAATATCCCCCAGGGCCTGCCCCATCCCCAATTCGTTCTCCAATCTTGGGCGCGGGTGAAGCTCCTGTTGCCCTCCGCTTTTACCGTTGCCGCCTTGGCCGCCATTGAGTCCCTGCTTTGCGCCGTGGTGGCCGACGGAATGATTAACGGCCACCACAAGTCCAACATGGAGCTTGTGGCCCAAGGGGTGGCGAACTGCTTATCCCCCGTCTTTGGGGGCATCCCGGCGACCGGGGCCATTGCCCGCACGGCTACGAACGTAAAGAATGGGGGAAGAACCCCCGTGGCGGGAATGGTCCACGCCGTGGTTCTTTTTATTATCCTTTGGACGGCAGGCCCCTTGGCGGCCCATATCCCCTTGGCCGCCCTGGCCGGGGTTTTGGTGGTGGTCTGTTACCACATGTCCGAATGGCATTCCTTCAGGTTTATCCTGACAGGGCCGGTGACCGACATCGCGGTCCTTTTGACAACGTTCCTTTTGACCGTTTTCGTGGATCTAACCGTGGCCGTGGGGGTGGGGATGGTTTTAGCGGCATTCCTTTTTATGAAAAACGTGTCGGCGGTGAGCGAAGTGAGGGCCTTGACCGCGGATGCGAACGGCGGGGACAAGAGCAGAACAGCTCCACCCCCGGGGGTGGAAGTCTATTCCATCAACGGAAGCTTTTTCTTCGGGGCTGCCGAGAAATTGATGGAAGTGGAGCAATCCCTTTTCAAGGCTCCAAAAGCCCTGGTCTTGGACATGGCGGGCGTCTTTTACATGGACGCCACCGGGCTCAAGACTATCCGGGATATCCGGCAAAGATGCCAGTCCCGTGGGACCCGGCTCATGCTGGCAGCGGTGCAGCCCCAGCCCTTAGCCGTTCTTCAGAGGGCTAAGAAAGTAGAAAAGATTGGCCGGAAGAACTTCAAGGCTAATTTGGCCAAGGCTTTGGAAGAGTTGAAGCCCGCCCCCCAAAGATAGTTCCCCGCGGGCCTGGCTCCAGGCCCCTTTAGATCCATCCAAAAAGGCCTCTTGATTCTGGAGTATACTCCAGAATTTATACTTCCCTTCGAGGTCAAAATTGAAAACCAGCGGGCATTTTCTTCAAATCGGCCAAGTGTCCAAGAAAAGCGGGATGTCCATCGACACCATCCGTTATTACGAAAAGGAAGGCCTCTTGAAACGGCCTTCCCGGAGCGAGGGTGGGTTCAGGCTTTATCCGCAAGAGACGGTGGAACAGCTCGTTTTTATCCGCCGGGCCCAGGAAATGGGGCTCACCCTGAAAGAAGTCAAGGAAATCATGTGTTGCGGCGATAAGGGGTTGGAACCCTGCTGTGATTTGACCATCAATCTTTTCAGCAAAAAGATCAAGGAATTCGAGAAAAGGGTGAAAGAGCTGAATCGGATGAAAAGGAAGCTCAAAACCGTCTTGGGCGGCTGGGTGGAAAAGAAGGCGAAGAAATAGGGGTGGCTTATGGCTCAAAAAGTCTTGATCCTCTGCACGAAAAATTCGTGCCGCTCCCAAATGGCCGAAGGGGTCTTGAGGCATTACGGCGGTGATAGGTTCATCGTAGAAAGCGCGGGATTGGAGCCGACCCACGTCAATCAGAATGCCATCCGGGTGATGAAGGAAATCGGAATCGACATTTCAAAACAAAAGTCCAAGGATGTCAGGAGTTTCTTGGGTGAATATTTCGGCTACCTCATCACTGTCTGCTCGGACGCGGATAAAAAGTGCCCCATATTCCCCGGTGTTTCAACCCGCCTGTACTGGCCTTTCCAGGACCCTCCCCAGACCGAGGATGAAACGCCGGAAATCTTGGATGAGTTCCGTAAGGTGCGGGATGCGATCCACGCCAAATTCAAAGAAGTGGCCGAAAATGGATTTCCCTCCGTTACGGCGAAACAGTAAAGAGGACGCCATGAGAGTTTATGTCTCTTTGAACGTAAAGAATTTTGCTGAATGTTAAAACAGGCCAAAAACCAAAAACCTAGAATCCCACTCCTCTTCTCAAAGATGATCGCCGAGGGGATTGGTACCTTCACCCTGGTTTTCGCGGGGTGCGGGAGCGTGATGGTGGCGGAAAGGTTTCCCGGCACCATCACGCACGGAGGCACCTCGATCATCTTTGGGTTGGCCGTGGCCGTCATGATCTACGCGGTAGGCCATATCTCCGGGGCGCATTTCAACCCGGCTGTTACTTTGGCTTTCGCCACCGCCAGGCATTTCCCCCTCACCCAAGTCATTTATTACTGGACCGCCCAACTCACCGGGGCCGTCTCGGCTATTGGATTGTTGAAGGTCCTCCTTCCCACTGGCCAGGCCTACGGGACCACCCTCTCCTCGGTGCATCCCCCGCAGGCCTTGGCCTGGGAGGGAATCCTCACCTTTTTCCTCATGTTCGTCATTATGGCCGTGGCCACCGACACCAAGGCCGAAGGCACCATGGCGGGAGCCGCCATCGGGGGAACGGTCATGCTGGCGGCTTGGGTGGGCGGTCCGGTGACCGGCGCTTCGATGAATCCGGCCCGGAGTCTTGCCCCGGCCTTGTTTGCGGGGCGTTTGGATTCAATATGGATTTATATTTGGGGCCCCTGCGCGGGGGCGGTCTTGGCCGCCTTGCTTTATGAAGCCATACGCCTTACCCCCTCGAATGGAAAAAACCACAAGGAGTAACCCGTGAAAAAGATACTTTTTCTTTGCGTTGCCAACTCAGCGCGAAGTCAAATGGCGGAGGGATTAGCAAGGAAAATCCTGGGCAAAACCGCCATGGTCCAAAGCGCCGGTTCCAAGCCGGCCCAGGTGAATCCCTTGGCGATCAAAGTCATGCGGGAGCTGGATATTGATATATCCGGCCAGCGGTCCAAGTCGGTGGACGAGATTGATCCCGCGACCGTGGATACGGTGATCACCCTCTGCGCCGAGGAAGTCTGCCCGGTTTTCCTTGGAAAA
>JASHQZ010000117.1 GCA_030038835.1 candidate division FCPU426 bacterium | reverse complement strand
ATCCGCAAAAAATCATTCCACCTCATGCCCGAGGAAGGGCACATTGGGCAGGGGCACGTTCTGGTAGGCTTTGGGCAGGGCGGGCTCGATGAAGGCGTGGATGACTTCTTGGTGAAAAATACCCAGGAGAAGCACCAAGGTCGCCAAAAGGAAAAGCGGGGCCTTGGCGGAAAAAGCGGGGGGGGCGTGGAAGGAATCCGCCTTGGGGTGTTCAAACAAGAGCCATAGGAACCGCGCGGCGGTCCAAAGGTTGAAAAGGAGCGTGGCGGCCAGGGGCGCCATTAAAAGCCAGTCCTTTTTCTCCCAAATCCCCTGGAGTAGGTAATACTTTCCGAAACACCCTCCGGTAGGCGGTACGCCCACGATGGAAAAGGAGAAAATGATGAGCGTGAGCGCCATGTCGAAGTTGTGGCGTCCCAGCCCCGCCAGTTTGGAGAAGGGATGGGGACCCGAAGGTTTCAGGCTGAGGGTTCCCACCGCCATGAAAAGGCCCATCACCACCGGCATCTGGCTTAAGAGCTCCACCAGCGACCCGGTCAGGGCGCTTTTGTTGCCCGCCTCGAAGCCGGCCAGGGGGAAAGCCAATTGAGCCACGCTGAGATAGGCCACCGCGTGTAGGAAATCCTTTTGCCAGGCGGCCAGGACGAATCCCGCCAGGAACGGCAGCACCAGCAGGTATTCCAGGGCCAAAAGCCAGCCCGGCTGTTCCAGGCCCGGCACATTCAAAACGAAGAATATAAAAATAAAGAAAAGATAGAGTCCCACCCGCGCCAGCGCCGAGGAAATGAGCCCCAGGAAAAAGGGCGGCGCCTGGTTTAAAAGTCTCCCCAAGAACAGTGGCGCGGGAAAGGTGAAGAACCAGGCCATCCCCCCGGCCAGCAAAAAGCCGGCGGTGATCGCCATGGAAAAATTTTTCGCGATGAAAAGCTGGGCCAGCAGGTCGTCCAAGTGCAGGGTGCCCGTGACCGAGTAGAGGAAAAGGAATCCCGCCAAAAGCAGCGAGGCCCCCATACTGCCGCCTAGGAGGAAATAAAAGCCGTCCTGCCAGGCATGGCGAGTGAGACAGGCCCAAAGCCCCACCGACGCCATCAAGGCGACTTGGAGGAAAAGATACAGCGTGAACCCGTTCCTGACCCAAAGCAGGGCCAAAAGGGCGGACACCCACACCAAAAGCAAAGCCGCCCCCAGCGATTCCCGGTTTTTTAAAAGCCCCGCCACCAAACCGAAGGATCCCAAATGGGACAAGGCCACCAGCGCCAAAAAAAGGATGAAGCAGGCGAGAAAAGCCGAAAAAGGCGAGAGCACCAGTTCAATGCCCCAGGGGGAAGGCCAGCCTCCCAGGTTGTAATGCCAGGACCCCTGGTTTAAGAGCCCCGGCAAGGATAAGGCTGTCAAATAAAAAGTAAAAAGAAGCGCCGCATAGGCGGCCAGCCGTGAAAGGCGGTAGGAAAGAAGCCCCAGGGTCAAACTGGCCCAGGCTCCCACCAGCGGCAGAAACACCGCGACGACCGGGAGGTGTTCCTTCACGGGGACCTCCGCCGGGCGGTTTTTCCGCCCTCGGGAACTTTAACACGGCCTCCCCATTTCAGGCCAAACGAGGCAAGGACCACCGAGACTCCCACGGTGGCGGCCAGGGTCGCACAGGCCAGGACCATGGGAAAGGCATTGTCCTTGGACGCCAGCTGAAGGAGGAACACCACCAGTCCCAGCTGGAAAAGGACCCAGGAGGCCGTCTTTTTCCAAGGGCCTCGGTAAAAAAGGACCCCGTGAAACCCCGCCAGGCCAAGCGCCAGGGGGATGAGGAAATGGAAGGCGTTTCCAGGGTCAACGGCCACTCGACCCCCCCCGGGGGTCCCATTCCCTGGCCCAGGACACCCAAAGCCCGCCCAAAGAAAGGAGAGTTCCCCCTAAAAGGATCAAGGCGCCGCCCAAACGCGCATGGAGGGGCCCCAGCCAGGAAACCAGCCCCTCATAATCCAGGAAATTACTTCCATGGGCGAGACATAGGAATCCCATTCCAAGGCTAAGAAAGACGCCCAGGAATGCCAAAAGGAAAGCCGGGAAAATCCCTTCCCAGTGCTGTTTATCGGGAAAAAACAGCAGGCAAAGACCGGCGGTGGAAAACAGGACGGCCACGGCCAACAAGTCCGTGCTGCGGTAATCGGCGGCGATGGCCACGGCCCGGGAGGGAATGCCCGTTTCCATTTGGGAGCGGTCCTGGTAGCGGCTGGCGATATGGAGGGAACGCAGGGAATCCGACGGGGGCACTTGGGCGAAGGCATAAACCAAAACCCCCGCCAGGAGCAGGGTTAAAAACCAGGAAGCTGTCTTCAAGAAGGGTCCTTTAGCGAAATTCGCAATATCCTAACCCGGACGGGGCACGAACCAACGAGAAAAATATCCTGGGGACGTAAGGGTGAAGGCGGGGAAATCACACCCGGTCCCTAGGATAGGTCTTTTCCATCCATCTTGGAAATGAGGGTTGGGGCTGCCATCCGATGAAGTATGATGGGGACGAACCGATTCCCCGCGGAGGTCCATTGCCGGAACCCGGTCCATCCCGAAATCCTCATTTTCTTTGGCGAGCCTTTTGGCTGGCCGCCGTGGGGCAGGTTTTCCTGGCCCAGGCCGGCTCCTCCTGGACCCTTTTCCCCGGGCTGCTTTTGTTCGCTTGCGCTGTAGCCTTGTTATACCCCTCACTCACCGGGTCCGGGAAAGAACCAAAGCCCCTTTCCGCCGGATGGGAATGGACCCTCTTCGCGCTCATCCTCCTGGCCGCTTTTCCTCTTCGGATTTACGATATGGATTCCCTCCCCGCCGGGATGCACACCGACCAGGGACTGACCGGCCTCTGCGCCCTTCGCATCCTCCATGAGGGATGGCGCCCTTTCGGCGAGGTTTTCGACTACCAGGTCCCCGAACTCCTCCTTTTCTATCAGTTGGCCGCCTGGTTCGGCCTAGTGGGCTCTTCTTACTTCACGTTCCACTTGTTCTTCATCCTGCTCTCCTTGGCGGCCTTCCCTTTCGTTTACTGGACGATCCGCCAATGGGCGGGCCAGCACGCGGCCTTGCTTTCCCTGTTCCTCCTGGCCGTGATGCGCTGGAACTGGATTGAGACCCGTAACGGCTATCCCAGCATCCAGGTTCCCTTTTATCTTTTCGGCGCCCTGGCCTTTTGGATCCATTGGAGACGGAGCGGGAACCGATGGGCCTTCGCCCTTTCGGCCCTTTTCGTGGGGATGGGTTTCTATTCTTACCAGGCGTTTAAAATTGTCCCTCTGCTCATGGCCTTATTGGCCGCCTTCGAGTTTTTCTCCATGGAAAAAAAGCGCCGTTCCTTGCGTCCCTTCCTTGTTTACTTCCTGGCCGTCTTCGTCCTCATCCTGCCATGGCTTATTGTCATGGCCCAAAGGGGAATCCTGGGGCACCGGGAAGCCGATTTATTCATCGGCGCGAAGATAGCCCAGGAACACAGTTGGAAACCCCTGTGGGATGTCGGGTCCGGGACCCTTCTGATGTTCAACCGCGCCGGGGATGAAAACGCGCGCCACAACATCCCCGGCCACCGCATGCTGGACGACGTCACGGCGGTTTTCTTCGGGCTGGGTTTGGCCCTGGCCTGGCGCCAGAGAAAGTTGCGGGAGGGGTTTTATCCTTTGGCGGGTTTCGGGGTGATGCTGTTGACCGGCCTGCTTTCAACCGACCCGGCCCATTCCAACCGCCTGGTGTCGCTGACGCCTTTCGTGGCCTATTTCGCGGGAAGCGCCCTTGATTTTTTTTGGAACCACGCCAAAACCGTGTTCAAGAATCCCTTCGTACCGGCGGTTGGGGGGGGCCTTTTATTGGCCGTCCTGGCGGTCCAGAACATCCACACCTACTTTGTGGAGCAAGCCAACAACGCGGAATGCCAGGAGGCTTTTGGGTTGGAGCCGACCTTTATTGGAAAGGACATCGAATCCTTGCAAAAGGAACGGCCGGGGCGGTTTTATTTTTTTATTAGCCCGTCTTATTTCAAGAACAACACGATTTCTTACTTATCCTATCCGGCCCGGGGTTCGGTGTTTGGGTTTCACTTGCAGGATTGGCTGAAAGGCTCCATTCCGGGAAACCATGCGGCTATGGTTTTTTTGCAAAAAAACGAATCCGGGCAATTCGATCTGCTTCAAGACCTCATCCAGGTTCAAAATGCGGGGACAAGCGTTTATTTCCATGGCAACCCGCTTTACCACGTCGTTACGGTTTTACCGGATCAATTAAAGGAAATAAAACCATGGAATAAGGGCCTGGTGGGAGTCTACCGGAATTCGGCGGATTGGAAAGCCAGGCCGGCCAGTGTTGAATGGGACCCGGTCTTGAACTTCACCTCGAAGTTCGACTTCCCTTTCACCCAGGGCCCCCCCTTCCGCATCCGCTGGACCGGGACCCTGGGGGTTCGCCAAACGGGTGGATACCAATTCCAGGTCCTGACCACCGACAGCGCCCAACTGTGGCTGGATGGCAGGCCCGTTCCACTGGAAAAACCTTTTCGGCTTCCGGCCGGAAGCCACAGTTTAAGGCTGGATTTCGAGAAAGATTCGGGCGACGACCTGGCCTTGACCCTGATTTGGAAAAAACCGGGGAATGAAAAATGGGAGATCGTGCCCGCTACGGCCTTCGGGAAAATCGGCCCTAAACCAAGTTACAAGCCGGGAGTTCAAAGTTAATTGATTTTTAGGAACCCCAGCCTTCCTGGCCGATGAGCGGCACGAACCGCACGCCGTAAAGGGTCTTTTCCTGGAAATGTTCCTCCGTACGCTTGATCACGCGCACCAACTCCTGTTCCGCGCGGCCGCCCACGGGGAGGATCATCACTCCCCCGACCTTGAGCTGCCGGAGAAGGGGCTTGGGGATCTTCGGCGCCGCGGCGGTCACCAGGATGGAATCAAAGGGGGATTCCCCCTCCCATCCCAAGGTGCCGTCCCCCTGCCGCACCATGACATTGGGGACGCCGAGTTCCTTGAGCCGCTTTTCCGCCTGGGCCATCAGGGAGGCTTCCCGCTCCACCCCGTAAACTTCCTTGACCAGCCGGGAGAGGACCGCCGTGGAATAGCCGCTTCCCACGCCCACTTCCAGGACGCGGTGGGCCTCCGTCGGCTCGATGAGTTCGATCATGGAGGCCACAATGTAAGGTTGGCTGATGGTTTGGCCGGCGCCGATGG
>JASHQZ010000116.1 GCA_030038835.1 candidate division FCPU426 bacterium | reverse complement strand
CGGGTCTTTTCCTCCACGTCGTAATCCTGGTCCTTCCCCTTTTGGAGGGCGGGGATAATGCGGTCGATACGGTAGTAAAGGTCGGTGGATTCCTCCGAGGGGCCCGAGATGATGAGGGGCGTCCGCGCCTCGTCAATGAGGATGCTGTCCACTTCATCCACGATGGCGTAATGAAGGTCGCGCTGCACCGTGTATTCCAGGCTGGTGGCCATGTTATCCCTAAGGTAGTCGAACCCCAGTTCGTTGTTGGTGCAGTAGGTGATGTCGCAGGCGTAGGCGGCCTGCCGCTCCCGGTGTTCCAGGCCGTGCTTGATGACGCCCGTGCTCATGCCCAGGAAGCCGTAGATGTTGCTCATGCCCTTGAAATTGCCCCGGCCCAGGCTGTCGCGCTCGGCCAGGAAGTCGTTCACGGTCACCACGTGCACGCCCTTGCCTTCCAGGGCGTTCAGGTAAACGGGAAGGGTGGCCACCAGGGTCTTGCCCTCCCCTGTCCTCATTTCCGAGATGCGGCCCGAGTGCAGCACCATGCCGCCGATCAGCTGCACGTCGAAATGTCGCAACCCCAGTGTGCGCTTGGAGGCTTCCCGAACGACCGCGAAGGCCTCCACCAGCAGGTCGTCCAGCTTCTCGCCGTGGGCCAGTCGGTCCTTGAATTCGTCGGTCTTTTTGCGAAGTTCGGCGTCCGAAAGGGACTGGATCTTGGGTTCCAGGGCGTTGATTTCCTGGACTTTGGGCCAAAGTTTCTTGAGCTCGCGGTCGGCCTTGCTGCCGAATATTTTGGTTAAAACGTTGCCAAACATGTTTCCTCGATTGGACGCGTCAGGGGATCGAAAGACGCATAAGTATATGTAGTTTAAGAGGGGGGTTCAATACTGCAGCTTATAGTTGACAGTCCACAGCCTTTCGGGAACCTGATGGCCCCGAGTCAAACCGAAGGGCCGGCAGGGAAGAAAAACCCCGGTGTTAAGGAGGATTTTGCCGCCGACTTTCGGCCGCCGACCCTTGACCAAGTTTATCCTCAATCTGCTCGATTTTTTCCCGGATCGGGGCGTTTTCCCTTTCCTGTTCCAAGGCCTTCACGTCGGCCTCCCGGCCCGCCTCGCGCAGCTGGGCGGCCTGCCATTCGTTGAAAGCCAGCTTTCTTTTCTCAACCGCCAGTTGAAGTTCCAAGTCCGCCTGTTCCTTTTGAAGCCGGGCCCGGTCCTTCGCCGCCTTCATCGCTTTGAGCCACTTTTGGTAGGCGCGCTTGGCCCTTTGGTCGTAGAGGGTCGTCTCCAGTCGGGCCCGGTCCCAGGCGTCTTTTAATTTTTGGGTTTCGTCCTTGGCTTTCTCCAGTTCCTCAGCCGCGGTGTCGAAAGCATTGTCCACGGAGGGCGTTGGTTGTTCGGCAAAGGCGAAATCGTCAAGCCACAGGCCTGCAGAGCAGGAAAAGATGAACGCGGATAGAGCAAGAATTTTTTTCAAGCTTTCGCCTTTTTACCCCTTGTACTTTCTCACAAGCTTCTCAAAATCGTCTTCGGTTAAAACCTCAATTCCCAGGTCCTTCGCCTTTTTTAACTTCGACCCTGCCGATTCGCCGGCCACCACGAAGGATGTCAGTTTGGAAACCGAACCGGCCGCCTTGGCGCCCAGCTTCTTCACCAGCCCCTCCGCCTCGGAGCGGCTATAACCCTTCAGTTCCCCGGTAAAAACGAAGGTTTTTCCAAAAAAAGGCTGTTCCCCGGAGGGTTCTTCTTCCTTAAGGCGCTTGAGGTTGACCCCGCTTTTCTCCAACTTTTTGATGATCTTAATGTTGGCCGGTTTGGAGAAAAAAACCACGATGGAACGGGACACGATGGGGCCGATGCCGTCGATAACGGACAGTTCCTCCTCCGAAGCCTTGCTCAGGGCCCAGATATCCTTATGGTGGGAGGCCAGAATTTCCGCCACGTGGACGCCCACGTGCCTTATCCCCAACGCGAACAACAGCCGCCCAAGGGTTCGCCCCTTGCTGTCCTCGATCTGGCCCACCAGGTTTTGGGCGGATTTTTCGGCCTTGCGTTCCAATTCGGCCACCTGGAGTTCGGTGAGGCTGTAAAGATCGGCGTAATCGCGGATGAGCTTCTCGTCCAGCAATTGCTCGACGACCGCCGGCCCCGCGCCCCGGATATCCATGGCATCCCTTCCGCCAAAATGCCGGATGCGCCTTTCCACCTGGGCTTCGCAGGCCGCGTTCTCGCAGCGCCAGGCCGCCTCCCCTTCCTCCCGTTCCAGCTTGGAGCCGCACACCGGGCAGGTGGACGGCATCTTGAAAACCTTCTCCTTGCCCGTGCGTTTTTCGGGAAAGGATTGGAGAACCTTGGGAATCACCAACCCTCCCTTTTCCACCAGCACCTTGTCGCCGATCCTTAAGTCCTTGCGCTTGATCTCATCCTCGTTGTGCAGGGTGGCCCGGCTGACGGTGGTTCCTTCCAGCAACACCGGTTCCAATTCGGCCACCGGCGTGATCGCGCCCGTGCGCCCCACCTGGAGGGTGATGTCCCTGAGGGAGGTTTCGGCCTTCTGCGCCGGGAATTTATAGGCGATGGCCCAACGGGGAATTTTGGAGGTCGTGCCCAGTTTCTGCCGCTGGTCGAAACGGTTGATCTTCAACACCACTCCGTCGCAATCAAAGCCGATTTTGTCGCGCCGGGCCTGGTATTCCTCGCAGTAATCGTGGACTTGGTCAATCGTCTTGCAAAGCCGGTAGTGCTCGTCCTCCGGGAAGCCCATCTTTTGGAGCCATTCCAGGCTGTCCTCTTGCGTGCCGAAGGGCAGCTTGCCCGGTGAGAAAACGTAATAAAGCAGGATGTGCAGTGGTTTCTTCGCCGCTTCGGCGGGATCGATGGTCTTCAGGGTGCCGGAAGCCGTGTTGCGGGGGTTGGCGAAAAGGGGGAGTTCCGCCTCTTCCCTTTCCTCGTTGATGGCCTCGAAATCCTTGCGGGTGAAAAAGACCTCACCCCGGATCTCCACCCGGTCGGGATCGCTGTTACCCTTGAGTTTTGCGGGCAGGCCCGGGATGTTGCGGACGTTCGCGAGTACATCGTCGCCTTTTTCACCATCGCCCCGTGTCACTGCGTGGGCCAATTCGCCCTTCAAGTAGATCAGCTCAATGCTGACGCCATCAATCTTGAGCTCGCAGATATATTCGTATTTTTCACCGTCCAGGCCTTTTTGAACCCTTTCATCGAATTCCTTGAGTTCGTCGAAAGAGTAGGTGTTGTCCAAGGACAGCATCGGCACCCGGTGGGCAACCGTCTTAAAGTGTTTGCCCGTGGTTTCCACTAGCTTTTGGGTGGGGGAATCCTTGGTCTTGAGGGAGGGATACTGTTCTTCCAGGTCCTTCAGCTCGCGGTAGAGCCGGTCGTACTCGAAATCCGATATTTCCGGGGCCGCCTCATCGTAGTATTTCTTGTCGTGGTAGCGGATGGTTTCACGGAGCTTCTCGGCGCGTTTTTTGATTTCAGGATTTGGTTTCATGGTTTGCGCCCTCTCCCTTAAGGGGAGAGGGTTTGGGTGAGGGTGAATTTTGAATCCGCTGGCGGATATATTCTAAAACTGTGTCAAGATTAGCAAGGGTTGCATTATTCCAAATGCGGATGACCCGAAAACCTTCTTTTCCAAGGAAAACTGTTCTGGCATCATCTTTTTCATGGTTTTTCTGGTGTTGACCTCCATCAAGTTCAATAACCAACTTCTTATCCAACGAACAAAAATCAACGATAAAAGGGCCGATAGGCAATTGGCGTCTAAATTTGATACCAAGCAGTCGGCGGGAACGCAAACGGCTCCAAAGCAACTTTTCCGCGTCGGTTTGATTTTGACGAAGGGAACGAGAAACAAGCTTAAGGCGTCCACCTCGCATCACCCTCACCCTGTCCCTCTCCCCTCAAGGGAGAGGGTTAAAATTCTCAAGAAGCATACCGCTAGGTTCGCGTTTTTGGACGCTTCCCCGGGTTGGACGCGAGCTCAAGGCCGATTATTTCCCGCTTTTCAACCGCTGGGCGAGGAAGTCCGAAAGTCCCGCAGCGAGGGTCTTCTTGGCGGTAGTTTCGAAGTCGTACTCGAGCCGACGGATGGAGAGCCTTTTGGCGGCGGAGTCGTAGATCACGTAGCAGGTTTTGGGATTGTTGTAACGGGGCTGG
>JASHQZ010000115.1 GCA_030038835.1 candidate division FCPU426 bacterium | reverse complement strand
CCTCGGGCATGGAAGCCCTGGGAGATTACATCCATTCCAAAGGCCTCAAGTTCGGCATTTATACCTGCGCCGGCTCCATGACCTGCGGCAAGCGGACAGGCAGCCGCGGCTACGAAAAACAGGACATGAAAACCTACGCCTCGTGGGGCGTGGATTACGTGAAGGTGGACTGGTGCAACACCGAGGGGCTGGACCCCGGAAAAACCTACGCCCTTTACCGCGACGGCATCAAGGAAAGTGGCCGGCCGATGGTCCTGTCCATCTGCGATTGGGGCGTGGACAGGCCTTGGAAATGGGGACGGCAGATAGGGCAGCTTTGGCGCACCGCAGGGGATCTTTTGCCTTGTTGGGATTGCCGAACGTCTTGGGGCGGCGGCGGGCTTATCGTTGAATTGTATAAGCAAACCGGCTTGGAGGCCTATGCCGGGCCCGGCGGCTGGAACGACCCGGACATGTTGCAGGTAGGGAACGGCAGCCTCACACTGGATGAAAGCCGCACCCATTTCAGCCTTTGGTGCATTTTGGCGGCGCCGCTGATCGCGGGCAACGACCTACGAAAAATGTCTCCGCAAACGAAGGAAATCCTTCTCAACCCGGAAGTCATCGCCGTGGACCAGGACGCGATCGGACGGCAAGGAAGGCGCCTGAAGGATTCGTGGGAGGGCCGTGAAGTCTGGGCCCGACCCTTAAGCAACGGCGATTGGGCGGTCTGCCTGTTTAACCGGGGGCCTAAGACCGCCGCCATCAAGGTGGACTGGGTCGACCTTGGACTGGGGGCGGGCAAAAGAATGGTCCGGGACCTTTGGGCCCGCCGAAACCTGGGCAGCTTCGCGGGGGGCTACACGGCGCAGGTTCCTTCTCATGGGGCGGTTTTCGTGAGGATTAAAGGACAAAACTCATAGCCACAGAGTCTCAAAGTAACGGCATATAGACCGAAAACCAAAAAATTTTTTAGCCACGGATGATTGGGTTGAGGTGTGTTAGAAGTTGACGACGGCGTCCAGGGCGCCGCCCAGGGCGATGGAATCCTGCAGGTCGGGAATGCTGCGGGTCTCAAACGAAGCGTCGACATCCACCAATTTGCTGACGTAGCCCACGCCCGCGCACCAAATCTGCTGGTTGGAAACCTCATCCGCGAAGGTCCCCAAGCGCACCACGATGTGGGACTGGGGGTAAAACCGCTCCAGGCCGCCGCTCCAGCGGGTTTGACCCTGGGACCAGACCACTTGCCCCTCAAGGTCGATATCCTTGCCCTCCGGGGCCAGCAAGAGGCCCAGCTTGGTGGCGTAGGGAAAGGGCGCGGAAACGGTGACGCTTTGGGCGGGCCCCGAGGGGGATTCATTCGCGTTCGAGCTTCCGTCAAATTGGTAATTTTGCTGGGTGGCCTGCCAGGTGAAGTTGGACTGGATATTCTCGAACATCATGCCCAACTGGAGGGAACTGGTCACTTGGGCCAATAAACCCAGATCAATGCCCATTCCCGAGCCGGAATCGGAAGTGGTCTTAGTGTAGGTATAACCGCTTCCGGGAGTGAGTTGAGAATAATTGCCGTTCAGCGTGGTTTGCTGGTATTGGATTCCATCGTAATATTTCAGGCTTCCGCCGATAGTGAAAATCTGCAGGGAACCCAATGGCATGGGCATGGCGTAACTGAGTTCCAAAGTGGCAATTTGCTGGTTGGTTTGCTGGAAATTCATGTTGTTATAGGTGGAGGCAGGCATGATGTTTCCGTTGCTGCGGTCATTGAAAAACTGGAGGGCGCTTTGGGAGGAAAGGTAGTTGAGTTCCTGGTCCCATAACACCCCGCCGGCCCCGCCGAAGTATTTCGCGGCGAAAAGCCCCAAGTACTGCTGGTAGCGCTCGACGGGATCCTGGCTGGATTGCAGGGCGTCGGAAGGCTGGAAATGGAGGATGGGCAAGCCGGTATTGCTGGTGTCAAAGGCCGAAAAGCCGGAGGCCACCGACCAGCCCGAGGCAGAACCGCTGGGCAGCGCCAATTGGGAGGGGTTCCAATAAAGCCCGAAGATACCCATGGGCGCCGCCGTGGCCGCCCCGCCGACGCCCATGCTGCGGGCGTCCTGGGCGTGGAGGGGAAGGGCAGGGGAAAGAAGGGCGAGAATGACCCAAAACCGCCGCAGGAACATGCCGCTCATCCTTTGCGAATCCGAAAAAATCGGATGAAAATGATATTGCCCCACGTTTCCAAGGGTTTTCAGATAGTTTCGATGGGACAGGCGTTATCTTAACCTTGGGTTCGGTTCAAAATCAAAATAAATAGGCTGGGAAAGCCTGAAGCCCATCAAGGTGCCATCCGAATGGCCGCGTGCCCGGGAGCCGTCAAAAATTAAATGCCCTTTGGGAACAACCGGCCGCTTGTTAAAATCACCCCCGTGAAAACAAAGAAAAGAACCCCCGCCTTGGCGCGCCCCTTCCTCCTCACCCGCTTGAATTGGATTTGGACGGCCCTCGCCGCGGGGCTTTGGATCAGGGAACAATTCGTCCACGTGTCCCTCGGCACGCCCCTGTCGTGGCTTATCTTTTCCAAGGGATTGGTTCTCTTGGCCGAGGCCTCCCTCCTTTACGGCTTTTCGGGTTTCCGGGGGTTTTATTTCCTGGGAATGTTCCCGCTTTCCTGGCTGGCGGTTTCACGGTTCCAGTGGGATTTGTGCGCCAGGCCTGAGAGCCATTTCTGGGCCTGGTTGGCCCTTTTCCTGGGCGCTGAAATCCTCATCCTGTGCCTGCCCGACGGAAAAAAACTCCTTTGGCCCCTGGTGCCTCTATGGGCGGGCCTCATCTGGCTTTTCAAGTTTTCCTTCCTTCTCCCCCTTACTTTTTTGACCGCGAATGAAAAAAGGCTTCAGAACGCTTCCTGGGCGCGATGGGGAGGCCTTGCGTCGGGCCTGGGTTTGTTCGCGGCCTTCAAGGGATGGGCCTATTTCCAATTCCAGTGGATGGACTTCGACGTGATTTTCGTCCACGAGCTTTTCTTCTCTTTTTTCCTCTTGGGCTGGCTTGGCTTGTCCGCCTTTGACGCGGGGAGACGGGGAATATTCCGGCACGTGATGTTTCCCCTGTTCCTTCTGCCGGCGGGATTCCTGTTTTTGGGCGGGGGTCCTTTTATTTCCGTCTTTGAATGGGAAGCCCTCCAGTGGGTCCTGGTTTGGATGGCCGGCTACGGGTTGGAGGCTTTCCGGGTTTACATGATGGACCCCACCTGGCACGGGAGGGCGGTTTGGTTCGCCATGGGGGCGGCTTTTTTCGGCGGAGTGTTTTAACCCAACGGCCATTTTAGGGCCAAATTACTTGTGGCAAAAAAACGCTGGAAAAATTAGGATAGTCGCTCCCCTGCCCGGTTTTAAACCGGTTGGAGGGTTTCCAGACGGTCATTCCCGTTGTTAAAGAAGTCTTGAAAGGGAGGCTTTCAATGAAATTTTCTTCCGCGCTTTTCACCCTGGCCGTGGTTCCGACCCTCGCCCTGGCCCAACCCGCGGGGGTTCCGGCGCCCACTCCCGCCGTGGATGCGGCCCATGCTCCCAAGATTACCTGCGCCAAAACCAAATTCGACTTCGGAAACGTGAGCGAGGGGCCGGATATCACCCATGAATTCGTCATCCATAACCGCGGCCGGGGACCCTTGAGGATCACCAACGTTTCCACTTCCTGCGGTTGCACCGCCGCCGTACTCCAGGGCGTGGGCGGACAGAACGCCACCATGCCCACCGTCATCCCGCCCGGGGGCCGGGGGATCGTGAAGGCCACCTACCACACCAACGGCCGACCGGGCCACGCCACCAAAATCATCACCGTGAGCAGCAATGACCCGGTCAACCCCAGCTTCCAGGTGCAAATCGACATGACCGTGCAAAGGGAAGTGGACATCCAGCCCGACCGGCTCTACCTTTACGGCCTCAAGCGCGGGGAAGCCCATTCCTCCACCATCAAGGTCCTGGGCAAGACGGGCGAGTCCCTCCAGGTGCTTTCAGCCACCGCCACCGGCAATGTGGTGACCGTAACCAGCGTGACGCCCTACGAGGATCCCCAGTCCAAGCGTAGCGGCGCCACCATCCAGGTGGACGTGCCCGTGACCCTGGGATTTGGCAGCTTCACGGACAACATCGATATCAAGACCGATAACCCCAAAAAGCCCGACGTCACGGTCCCTGTCCAGGGCGAGATCGTGGGCCCGGTGCAATACAACCCCAAGAACCTCAGTTTCTCGCCCCACCAGGAAATGCCCGTAACGGTCACCTTTTCGCCGGACAATCCGGGAAAGTTCGCCATCCGCAGCGTGGAATCGCTTCATCACTTGGTGAGGGCTTCCATCGTGAAGAGCAATGTCAACGGCGCGGACCAGTATTCGCTGGCGGTTTATGTGTTGAAGAACCTGCCCAAGGACAGCGACGGCAAGGATGAGGTGGACGTCTATACCAACGACGATGAGATGCCCAAGATCACCATCGACATCCAAGCCAACAAGTGAAAACTAAAAATTTTAAATGTTGAATTTTAAATTTTAAATTGCGGTGAAAACGCGCCATTGGAAGCGGATGGCGCGTTTTTGTTTTTGGGGCAAGCCGACAACTGATGCTTGATGGCCAATGAGTGGTTTTAGGGCCGTTTCTTGTGGAACTGCTTGAGGAGCCCGTGCAGGCTTTTCTTTTCGCGTTCGGAGAGGTGTTTAAGCATATTCCGGATCTTGGCGTCGTAGGTGGAAGGCTTCTCGCGGGCGGTGACCGCCGAAGGGGGAGCGAAAAGCTCGTAGAGATTGGCGCCCAGGATATGCGCCAGGGATTCCAGGGTGGTGAGGGGGGCCTGGCGGGTGCCCCTTTCGATATGGCTCAAATAGCTGGTTGAAATCTCGGCCCTTTCCGCCAGTTCCTCCAAGGTGAAGCCCTTTTCCTTCCGGAGCCTTTTCAGTTCCCCCCCAATCGCGGCGTAACGGTCGGTTTCTTTGGTCATTTCGCCTCTCCGTCAAAATTGGAAACACTATGGCAGAACCCTTTTGCCTTAAAAAGTGACCTTAGGTCAAATAACTTTTTGACCTAAGGATAAAATTGTTATACGATTTGGGCACTTTTGCGGCCCGGCGCCTGAAGGATTTGGCGGTATCCGGGAGTCGGAGGGGGCGCCATGGATTGGCAAAGCGCCGTGGAGGACCATTTCAAGGCCTTGGGGTTCGAGAACGACTGGATTTGGATGAACCGGCGCGTCTTGTTCTTCCTCGCGTGGAAAGGGAACGAAATCCAGATTTACCAGGTGGAACGGGAATGGTGCCGCCGGCCGTCCGATCCGGTCGAAATTAAAGACGCCTTCATCGAGCTGCTCGGGTACCTGCGACGGTTGAGCAAATGGGAGAAAAATTTCAAGGGCCGGGACATCGCCTTTAAATGGATGTCGTTCCGCGAGCTTTCGGAGGTGGAAAAAGGGGTCCTGCGGGAAGCGGGGGTGGAAACCTTCCTTTTCAAGGCGGATGAAGGCGAATCTGCCGGCTGACGAATCTTATTCCTTAAAATGTTTAAAGGCGCTGGGGATGCGGGTAGAATGAGCCCCCGAAAGCCCGGAGGCCGTTCCGGGCTTTTCAGTTTTCCCTGGAGAACGCATGCCGAACCCACCCGACCCGTTTAAATACTCTTTCCGGACCTATCTCCGGCTCATGGCTTATTTGAATAATGACAAGTTCCGGGTTTTCCTGGCCCTGCTGTCCATGGTGGTTTCGGCCTTATCCACGGCATTTGTGATGTACCAGCTCAAGCCCATTTATGACGGGGCTTTCCTCAAGACAAACGACCCTTCCGGCGCTTATCACCATCTTATTTCCTGGACCCTTCCGGTGACTTTTATCGCGGCCCTCTTTCGGGCCATCAGCGGTTATGGGCAGGATTACCTGAACCGCTATTTGGGCCAAAAAGTCGTCCAGCGGCTTCGGAACGGCCTTTACACCCATTTCCTCAGTCTCCCCATGTCCTATTTCAACGCCAACCTCACCGGCGGCCTCGCCGCCCGCATCACCAATGACGCGCAGGTAGTGCAGGATTCCATGGTCAATGTCATGGGGCGGGGAACCTATTCCATATGCATGGTGCTGGCCTTGGGAGGCTTTTTGTTTTACCGCGATTGGCAATTGGCCCTCCTGGCTTTCGTGGTTTTCCCATTAGGGCTTTATCCCATCTTCCGTTACGGGCGCAAAATACGCCATTCCTCGGGCGAAGGCCAGCAGCATATGGCCGACCTGAACGCCCAGGTCCAGGAAACCCTCACGGGCATCCGCGTGGTGAAAGCTTTTGGCATGGAGGGGTTCGAGAAGGAAAAGTTCCAGGAAACCAACGATAAATTCTTCGGGGCGGTCATGCGCATGAACCGGGCCTTCGCGGCTTCCTCGCCCATTGTGGAAATCATCGCCACGATCGTTATTTTGGTC
>JASHQZ010000013.1 GCA_030038835.1 candidate division FCPU426 bacterium | reverse complement strand
CGGCCAAGGAGCGGAAGGAATCCCGAGGCGCCCATACCCGAACGGATTACACGGGCTACGTGAACCGGTACGCCAAGAAGCGCATGGTGGTGCGGGAGAAGGGCGGGAAGATGGAGGTCGCGCAGGAGGACCTGCCCCAGTTGCCCAAGGAACTGGAAGACGAACTGGTCAACGCGCATCTTCTAAAACCGGAAATCCTTAAACAATTGCGCGGCGAAGCGTAAGCGCAATACAGATAGCTGTCATTGCGAGGAGCAGTTCCAATAGGAACGGTTTGGCGACGTGTGCCGATTTTTTCTTAAAACATTTCTGGGAATCGGTACTATACCGACCTCTTTAAAATAGTTTCGTTAGGAGGGTCGGCATGGCAATCTCAGGTTTTTGCTTTGTGTGGAAAGGCTTATTTTGGAACTGAGGTTGCTTCGTCATTGGCGCCCGCCTATTCGACGGGCATTCCTCGCAATGACCGCGATTTGAATAAAGGGAGAAAGTCATGTCGAAGATACACATGAGGGTCTACCGGGGCAACGTGGAAGGCGGGCAACTCAAGGATTACGACGTCGAGGTCGAGGAAGGCATGGTGGTGCTGGACGTCATCCATAAGATCCAGGCCACCCAAGCCTCCGACCTGGCCTGCCGGTGGAACTGCAAGGCCGGCAAGTGCGGTTCCTGCTCGGCCGAGGTCAACGGCAAGCCCCGCCTCATGTGCATGACCCGCATGAACACGTTCCAGGAAGGGGAGACGGTCACGGTCACCCCCATGAAAACCTTCCCCCTCCTGAAGGACCTGGCCACCGACGTTTCCTGGAACTATGAGGTCAACAAGCGCATCCCGCCGTTCACGCCCCGCGAGGACGCGGACTGGCATTGGGAACAGGAGGACGTGGACCGGGTGCAGGAGTTCCGCAAGTGCATCGAGTGCTTCCTGTGCCAGAACACCTGCCACGTGCTGCGCGATCACGACAAGATGGGCCGGTTCGCCGGGCCGCGCTTTTTCGTGCGTATCGCCAGCCTGGAGATGCACCCCATTGACGGATTGGACCGCACCGAACTTTTGAAGAACGAGCACGGCCTGGGCTTCTGCAACATCACCAAATGCTGCACCGAAGTCTGCCCCGAGGACATCCACATCACCGACAACGCCATCATCCCCTTGAAAGAGCGCGTGGTGGACAAATACTACGACCCCTTGCGTCTTTTGTGGCATAAGTTGTTCGGGAAATAAGAAGCCTCCTCCATGCCCGACCTGGAGTCTTCCATCCATTGGCGCCCCTGGTCCGTGGCCATTGTCCTGGCCATCCTCATCACCGTGTTCGCCCTGGGCCAGTTCAACCTGCTGGAACTTTCCTTCTCCATCCAATTAGGCTGCGCGGTTTTGCTCGCCTCGGCGGGCTGGAACGTCTATGTGATTGTCCGGGCCCGGTTGGACAAGAAGGCCGGCGTGAACGGCGCGGTCGCTGACGGCCTTCTCCTGGCGGGGCTGTTTCTCGTCCTGATAGGCGCCTATTTTTAACGACGGTCGGATGGCGGTCGCAGGCGCGGGCCCCGTCGGGCGTTTTTTAGCAAACCCTTAAGGATTTGTGCGGGACCGGTAAACGGAGATGCTCCTCAACGGCTGGCCATCCTTATAAAAGACAATGAAATATTGACCGACCGCAACCTCCTGGCCCCGGCCGTCCTTGCCGTCCCAGGTGGCCCAGTTATCCCCTTCCGCCACGATTTGCTTATCAAAAATCATCTCTAACGGGTTTCCCCCAGCGTCCACGACCTGCAATTGGTAACGTCCGGGGCCGTCCTCGAAGGTTACGTAAACCTCAACCGGCGGTGTCTGGAAGAAAATGGCCTGGGCTTTCACCAAAGGGGGAAGCCAGGTGGGGATGGGCGTGGGTTTTTGGGTGCGCGGCCGGGGCAAGGGCGTCCAGGTGGGTAGGGGCAGGTAGGTCCAGGTCGGCGTGGGAGGCAACCATGCGAAAGTGGGCGTGGGTTTAAGCCTGAGGCGGCGGGTATGGGTAGGCACTTGGATCGGCTGGCGTGGAGGGATGGGGGTCCAAGTGCGCGTGGGGCGCGGAGTGGGGAGGGGTGTAAAGGTGAAAAAAGGCAAAGGAGTAAAGGTCGGAGTCAATGTGGGTACTGGGGCGGGAAGGGCAGTCCAAGCGCAGGTAGGGGTGGAAGTGAAAACCGCGGCGGGCGTGGGGGCATAGATCCATACCGGCAGTTTGGCGATTTGCCGCCAGTAAAGGACGCCGCAGGCGTTGGTAGGTCCCGACCCGGCCGCGCTTGCATTATAGGAAATGTAGGGGATCACGATTCCGGTGAAAGCGTTCTTGATATGGGCGCAACTCCAGGTGTTGGCCGTCACAGCCTCGCCGGTCAAGGTGAAGGGGTTGGAGGCCGGGTTATAGGCCAGGTCCGTCCAATTGTTCCCTTGGCCGTCCACGGGCGGGGGATGGCCAAGGCCGCACGAAGAACCCCCGGTCGGATCCCAATAAAGGGAAATCCCCGACCTGGCCGGGTTTTCGCTGACGACCACGAAGGGTTTGTTGCCCGAACAGTCCACCTCCAGCTCCCAGGAACTGAAAACCATGACGGGGTTGACGTTGGTGGTCTGCACCGCGACGCAAACCTGGGCACCGGTAAGCTTGTCCAGAGGCAAGGGAAAACAAAGGCTGTCGGGGCTGCAGCCGCTGGACAGGTTGCAGTAATCCTTGGAGCCCAGGTAGGAGCCGTTCACCCAGACTTGGGTTGTGTCGTCGCCGGACTCCCAAATCCTGGCGCTGACGGGGGCGCATTGGGCGAAAACCGGAAGGGGGCGTAGCAGGGAAAAAAGAAAGGCCAGGACGGGTAGTTTTTTCATAAACAGGCCCTCATTTTATCCCGGGGAACAGGGGTTGAGCCAAAAAACAATTAATTAATAGCTTAATTATTTAGTTGACATTTAAGCTATCGCTTAATAGTATTCCCCCATGAACCGAAGGCCCGCCCACGAGGATGTCTTCCAGGCCATCGCCCATCCGGCCCGGCGAAAAATTCTGGAGCTATTGGAAAAGGGGGAAAGGCCGGTTTCCGAGCTGGCAAGGGATTTCCACGCCACCCCGCCCGCCCTCTCCCAGCACCTGGCCGTCCTTAAAAAGGCCGGATTGGTGGGTGAGCGCCGGGAGGGACGCCAGCGGGTTTATCACCTTACCCCCGAACCGTTGCGGGAAGTGTCCGATTGGGTTTCGTCCCACAAGGGCCATTGGGTGGTCCAACTGGCGGCTTTGAATGAGTACTTGAGGAGGAAGCATGGCCCAACTTGAACTGGAAGCCTTTTACCCCTATCCCATTGAGCATGTGTGGAACGCCTTGACCGAGCCGGAAGCCTTGGAGCAATGGCTCATGAGGAACGAAAACTTCAAACCGGTCAAGGGCCAAAAATTCCAGTTCTACGCAAAGCCCGTCATGGGCTGGGACGGCAAAGCGCGCTGCGAGATTTTAGAGGTGGACAAGCCCCATTTGCTCCGCTGGAGCCAGGCCGGAAACGACGAGGGAAAAGACCCTTTTGTCATCACTTGGAAACTCAAGGCGGAAGGCCAAGGCACGCGCCTGACCCTGCTTCACGAAGGTTTCAAGGGTTTGAGGGGCCTTGCCGTCAAGAAGTTCATGGGGGAGGGCTGGAAGCGCATGTTCAACCAGCGGATACCCCTTGTCCTGGAATACGCCACTAAAAACGGCTGGGAAAAATTCCCCAAGGACCGCAGGCTGGTGGAGACCGACTGCCACTAGGAAAACTCGGAGCCGGAAAAAAGCCTGTTTTGGGCCAGAATCAGGGCGATATTAACCCATTCCGCCCTTCCTTGTAACATCCCTGAAACCTTCCAACGCGATAGTCCCCCCGCATTCGTTAACGCTCAACATCTTTCTTGGGAGGCCTATCGTGGAAATATTCGGGCAGGTCCTATCCTTCGGGCATGTACTTTTTCTTTTGCTGGCCTTGGGGCTGGCGCTTTCCTTCGAGTTCGTCAACGGCTTCCATGACACGGCCAATGCCGTGGCCACCGTCATCTACACCCACAGCCTGAAACCTTGGATCGCGGTGGTATGGTCCGGTCTCTGGAACCTTATGGGGGTTCTCACTTCCACCGGCGCGGTGGCCTTCGGCGTCATAGCCCTTTTGCCCGTGGAACTGGTCATCCACGTGGGTTCGGCTGCGGGTTTCGCGATGGTCTTCTCCCTCCTGATTTCCGCCATCATCTGGAACGTGGGCACCTGGTACTTCGGCCTGCCGGCCTCCAGCTCCCACACCCTGATCGGTTCCATCATGGGCGTCGGCCTGGCCAACGCCATGCTCTCCGGAAGCCACTCCTTCGGTGAAGGCGTCAATTGGGACAAGGCCATCGACACCGGCAAGGCCCTCCTGTTCTCGCCTCTCGTCGGGTTTATTTGCGCGGCCCTCCTGCTGATGGTTTCCAAGGCGCTTATCCACCGTAAGGACCTCTATGAGGCCCCGAAAAAGGACGCGCCACCCCCCCTGTGGATCCGGATTCTCCTGATCCTCACCTGCACTGGCGTCAGCTTTGCCCACGGCTCCAACGACGGCCAAAAGGGCATGGGGCTCATCATGTTGATCCTCATCGGCATCGTGCCCGCCACCTTTGCCGTGAACATGGCCACCGACCCGCAGTCCATCCAAGACCTGGCGACCACCACCCAGACAATTTCATTCCAGATGGACAAGCATTCCCCGGGAGCGGCCATGGCGGGCGGCCCCGTCGCCGAGCAGTACCTCTCCGACTACCTCAAGCCCGGCGCCAAGATGACCCCGGACACCTTCGCGGCCATCGGAACCAAGTGCCGGGAGATCTCGGCCGAGCTGCAGGGGCACAAAAGCCTCACCGAACTGACGGACGACCAACGGAAGGCCCTGCGCAACGACCTTTACCTCACCTCCGGGGCCTTGTCCAAGGCCGTCAAACAAAACCTTTTGACCGACCCGGACGAGAAAAAGGCCGCCTCCGACCTCTCCAAACACATGGACAAACTCACGAAGTTCATCGCCAATTGGGTGAAGTTCGCCGTAGCCCTGGCCCTTGGCCTGGGCACCATGATCGGCTGGAAGCGCATCGTGGTGACCGTGGGCGAAAAAATCGGGAAATCCCATTTGACTTACGCCCAAGGGGCTTCCGCCGAACTGGTGGCCATGGCCACCATCATGGCCGCGGACAAATACGGGCTGCCGGTTTCCACCACCCACATCCTTTCCTCGGGCATCGCGGGCACCATGGCGGCCAACCGGTCCGGCCTCCAAATGGAGACGCTCCGGAACATTGCGATGGCCTGGGTTTTGACCCTGCCGGTTTGCATGTTCTTGGGCGGCGCGATCTTCGCCTTCACCCTTAACGTGATCTTCCACGTGGTGGGGATCCACTAAAGGCGCTTTCAAAGCCTTGAAACGGCTTCCGGCGAAAGGTTCCAACCCCAGGCAGGGGAAAGAAGGCTCGCGGCCTTCCCCCCGCCCCGGCTTGGGGAAGCGGATGGTTGATTTTATTTCTTTTATGGAACAGATCCCCTACGGCGCGACCATGCTCCAGGAAAAAAGGGCGGCCCGGGGTATCCTTGGATCGGGAATCCTCATCATGGCCGTGGGAGCGGCCATCTTCGCGGTTGGATGGTGGGGGAAGTGGACTTGGCTGGTCGAGACCGCCTTTTTCATCACTTTGGTCGGCTGGATCATGGTCATCCTGGGTTTCGCCTTCGGCGTCGTGGGCTGGGTCGCGCGTATTTTTTCCCTTAAAATCCCCAAAAAATAAGGCGGGTCCGCGCCCGTGCCCAGCTTTTGGGGGCCAAAAGGGCATTGGTGGAAGTGGTATAATCGGGCCTCAACCCGGTTTTGAAGGCTGCCTGTGAAAAAGATAGCCGTCCTTACCCTGTTTTTCGCCCTCTGGGCCCTTGGGCTGGGCCTTTCATCCTGCAATACCAACAATACCAATCCCACCATCCCGGCGCCGGTACCCACGGACACACCTACTTTCACCACGACCCCAACTCGTACCCCCACGAACACCCATGTACCCACTAAAACACCGACCATGACGGAAACGTCAACTCCAACCTTAACCCCCACGCCAACGGCTACTGCTACGCCGACCGCAACCCCTTAATATGGCCGGCTATTCAGGAACCCCCCTCCTCAAAAAACTCGGCATTAAAAACGGCTTTCGAATGCTGATCCTGAACGCACCCACGGATTATTTTGATCTCCTAGGACCCCTACCACCCGGTGTTCAGGTTTTCCCCACCCAGAAAGGCTTTTTGGAATTCATCCATTTTTTCCCAAAAAACCGAATTGACTATGAAACGCGTCTGCCTGCTTTGAAAAAAGCCCTTGCCGCCCATGGCATGATTTGGGTCTCCTGGCCCAAGAAGTCCTCGAACATAAAATCCGACGTAACGGAACATGCCGTGAGGGATTACGCCTTAAAAATAGGATTGGTGGATGTGAAGGTTTGCGCGGTGAATGAAAAATGGTCGGGATTGAAATGGGTGATCCCGGTTAAAGATAGAAAAGCGTGAAAGCGGAAAGGGCGGGCAGAAAAAACGATACCCAAATGCCTTTCGGCTTTTGGGTATTTTTATTTGTTGGGGTTGACTACCAATACCTTCGCAAATGAAAAGGCCGCACCCACCTGTTTATCCCTTGGGAGAACAAACTGCTTCAGTTTTTGACTAAAGGCCTTTGAAGCCACGGAGAGAGGTGTGGCTTTTCCTCGCGGAAGGTGCGGTTAAACTTAATTTAAAAACGACCGGTGGGATTTCAAGGTTGGAAAAGGCCATAAAAAATATGCCTAAATGTCTTTCGGCATTTAGGCATTGTTTTTTGGAAATGGAGATTATTCTATATTTACAAAAAACAAAGGCCGCACGCTCCGGAACTCCGGAGATCAGGGGCTCACCCAGTTTTGTGTGGTAGTGGCCCGTACTCTGATGGACAGTGCGACCGCTTTTTATTTTCCTCCTTCCGCCCCATGACTCAAGCGGAAAGTTAAAATTCGAAATTTTTTCAAGGCATAAAACGCGCCAGGCCCAAGGGATGGAGCGGAGGATAAAAAAACGTTTTTTTCGACCCCCCTGAAAAAAAACAAACCATCGGCGTTCTTTCGACATTTTTGTAAAGACTTAGGAAAGTTAACCCATTGAAACGGTTGAAAATTTTTTTGAGGTTGTGATTCCGAGGCGCCCCAAGAACCCATGTTTTCCAAGCAAAACAGAGAATTCTTTGCTTCGCTCAGGATGACATTTTAAGCTTTTGAGCAAGCTTTCCAGGGATTCTCATCAAGATCCTTCAACCCATTTACAAAGTTTGCGTGGGAGGGGGTTCTTTTTTCAGCTATAACATTAGAAAGACAACGATTAAAGGAATTTCTTGGAACCCTCCAAAAGGAATATCCCTTTGGAAAAAGCAGGTTTAACGGCCGCCCTTTTGCTGGCCGCGGTGGGCCAGTGGTTCATGGCCCAAAATTCCTCAGCGGCGACCCTTTTTCCGGCTTTAGCCCTATTCGCTTTTTCAATTTTTCTTTGGTTTTCCTCACTAAAAATAGGGCTGGATATTCCGGCTGAGGAACAGCCCCTACGACCCTGGATGGAAGCATCCCTCTTTGGCGGGATATTTCTTTTAGCGGCTTTTTTAAGGCTTTACCGGCTCGACCAAATCCCTTCGGGCATCTATTTGGATGCGGCTGGACCCGCCCTTTACGCCCTTCGAATGCTCCATGAGGGTTTTCACCCCCCTTTTATGCTTCCTTCCTTCGCCGCCAACCCGTCCTACTTGGTTTACCTTTTAAGCTTTTGGTTCCGGTGGTTTTCCCCTACCCAGGCCCATTTGTACCTTTTTTACGTTGTTTTCGCCTTGGCCGCACTGCCCTTGATTTATTGGACCTTCCGCCAGTTGGCAGGCCCCCGCACGGCGCTCTTAACCCTTTATTTCATCTCGGTCATGCGCTGGCACCTGGTCTTCAGCCGAATGGGTTTTCGGGGCATCCAAATCCCTTTTTACATGTTCGGAACATTGGCTTTTTTTCTTCATGGGTTAAGGCAAAAGAAAGGCTGGCCTTTCCTGGTTTCCGCCTTGTTTTTGGCCGGGGGGCTTTATACTTACCAGGCCTTCAAGGCTTTCCCCCTGTTGGCCCTCGTTCTTTTGGCTTATGAGTGCCGGCAAGACCCGAAAACTTTGAAATCCCTTTGGAAACCAATGGCGGCATCGGCGGTCCTGGTGGTCCTGCTGACTGCCCCCCTGGTGCGTTACTGGGTTGAACAAGGAAGCCTCGGCACCCGCGAATCGGAAATTTTCGTCGGCAAACAAGTGATCCAGGAGAAAAGCCTGTGGCCCCTGGCAACCAAGGCCTTCCAGACCGCCTTGATGTTCAACCGAAAGGGGGAGGAACAACCCCGCCATAACCTCAAGGACCATCCTATCCTGGACGATGTGACGGGAATCTTCTTCATCTTCGGATTTTTCTACGCCCTTTGGAAATGCCGGCAAAGGCCCTATTTCTACGCGGTTTGCGGCTTTTTCGTGATGAGCCTGCCGGGCCTTCTTTCCAGCGAAGAGACCCAATCCCACCGGATGCTGGGGGCACTGCCCTTCGTGGCTTTTTTCGCGGCCAGTTCGGTTATAGCCTGGAAGGAGGGAATGGACCGGCGGTTTCCTTCCAGGCGGCTCTGGATGGGCATTTTTACGGCCGTTCTCCTGGTCTTCGACGCTGGGGAAAACTTCAAGACTTATTTTGTGGACCAAGCCGGGGATTACGATTGTTGGAGGGATTTCAATATCGAGGCCACAACCGTTGGAAAAACCATCATTGAGCGGCCCCATACGGCCTTTTACCTGTCACCGGCCTTTTACGACCATTTCACCGTTCAATACCTGGCTTATTTCGCTTCCAACCGGGTGCATTTGCTGGATTTAGGGGAACTGAACAGCCAGTCATTGGACAACCGCTATTCCAAGGTTTGTTTCGTCTTGGACGAGGGGAAAGGCCCCAGCTTGGACTTTTTAAAAGGTCTTTATCCCGATGGGAAAGAGGAACCCTTCAGGGACCGTCATGGGAAAACATTGGTGTTTTTCGAGGAAATCCCCACCCCGCTCCACCCCCTTTCCTTTCAACGGGGATTAGAACGAAAGGTGGAGGGGCTTCCAGCGCCCGTCTGGGACCCGCTGATCAACTTTACCAATATCGGGGACCTGGGCATCAGCCACCCGCCGGTGGATGCGGTTTGGACAGGTGAAATGAAGGCATCCAAGACGGGTTCCTACGGCTTCCTCATCCTCACCCGAGACCAGGGAGAACTGGATTTGGACGGCCGGAAGGTGGTGGATGCGGCAGAAGGCAACGGAGGAACCGTGCGCTTAGCTGCGGGGTGGCACCGCCTCGAACTAACCTGCCGCAGGGATATCAACCCTGACGTGGCCCTGGATTTCCATCTTCTTTGGAAAAAGCCCGGGGATGAGCATTACGAGTTCCTCCCCAATGAGGTTTTGGGGAAGATTCCTTAACAGGCCCATTCCTGGGCCAGCCAAGCCCCGCCCCCTCCTTTTTCCCGGCCGCAGGTCTTATTATTAGACTGGTGGTCTTAATTACCCTGCCCCGCCGCCCCTTTCACCTTCCCTTTCCAAGAAAGCCGGTAAATAGGCGATTTCCAGCCGGGCCCCAGGTTGTTTTAAGGTGCCAAGCCCCCCAAGCCGGAGGTATAATTTCGGCAGGAATGGATGCGGCCCCTTTTAAGGCGCGCTGTTCCCGGGCCGGTGGCGCCGTCGAGGCAAGCCTATTCACGCGGCGACCGTCCGTCCTTCATGGCAGGGTGCCACCTTAAGGCGTGCCCTGCGCCCGGACCTTACGCGAAGGCGTGGGAAGTTCCTGAAAGAACGCGGACGGGTCCAAACTTCGTTTTGGATGAGAAGTTTAGGCGGTCTTGGAAGCGCCGTTTATAACGGGAAGATGGGACTTTACCTCGTTTTCCCTCCAATGGCGCGGGGCCGCTGGACAAAAATTCAATTAAAGAGGTGCTTTTCGTTATGTCACAAGCTGATGTTCAACCGTTAAAAACCCAACCTTTAACCCAACCCTTAACCACCCAACCCCCAACCCAACCGCCGGCCGACGCTTCCAGCCGGCGCCAATTCCTGAAGACCTTCACGAAAGACGAGCAGATCGACTGGGGAGGCAGCATCGCCTTCTTCGGGGTCCACCTGATCGGCGTCTGCGCCATCTTCACCGGCATCAGCTGGGCCGCGGTGGCCATGTGCCTGTTCATGTATTACGCGCGCATGTTCGCCATCACGGGCATCTACCACCGCTACTTCTCCCACCGCTCGTACAAGACCAGCCGGTTCTTCCAATTCGTGATGGCTTTCTGGGGCACCTCCTGCGGCCAGCAGGGGCCCCTGTGGTGGGCCGCCCATCACCGCCACCACCACAAGTTCTCTGACACCCAGGAGGACATCCACTCGCCCGGTTTAAGGGGCCTTTGGTGGGCCCATTGGGGATGGGTGCTTTGCAAGCGCTACGCCCCCACCCGCGAGGAATCGGTCAAGGACCTGGTCAAGTACCCCGAACTGAGGTTCCTCAACAAGTACCACGGCCTGGCGCCCTTTTTTTTGGCCGCGGGCATCTTCTTTTTCGGCTCCTTCCTGGAACACGCGGCTCCCGCGCTGCATACCAACGGCCTGCAGATGCTCTCCTGGGGCTTCTTCACCTCCACCACCCTCCTTTACCACGGGACCTTCTGCATCAACTCGCTGGCCCATGTCATCGGCAAGAAGCGGTTCGAGACGGGCGACCAGAGCAAGAACAGCCTGATCCTCTCGTTGATCACCATGGGTGAGGGCTGGCACAACAACCACCACCGCTATCCCTACTCGGAGCGGCAGGGCATCTACTGGTGGGAAGTCGACATGTCCCACTATATCCTCACCTTGTTCTCCTGGTTCGGGTTGGTGTGGGACATCCAACTCCACCCGCAGGAGATCGTCGCCGAGGCCAAGGGGCTGAAGACCGAAGTGGCGGCTTAAAGGACGAAGGGTTG
>JASHQZ010000114.1 GCA_030038835.1 candidate division FCPU426 bacterium | reverse complement strand
ACCAAGGGTTGGGTCACGGACCAGCTGCAGTGGAGGGTGACCTTACCGTTCGAGGCCAATGCCCTGGTGGATCCGGGCGGCAACACCCATAATGTGGCGAATTTCGGGGACTTGGAGGTGGGAGGGACTTATTTATTGACGGGCAACCGGCAGAAAGGGAATTTCCTGGGCGTGGACGGATGGTACCGTTTCGCCACGGGTACCAGCCCCTTTACCCTGGCTTATCCCATCCTAGCCACGGGAAAGGGCGCGCCCGAGGAGGCCGTGGGGCTTGTGCTGGCTCAACAAGTGGGTGGATTTTCGTTTTTTCAAAGTATACACTATCAACACACCCAGCCGATCGAATTGGGCTCCACCAGTCCTTTGGGAGCGGGTACCTTTCAATGGCCGGATAATGTCCTGGCCGAGGCGCGGGTTGAATTCCTGATCCATCACCGTGCCCAGCGTTTTGTCAGCCTTTACTATGATATGAGCGTACGGTGGAGCGGTCTAATGGAGTTCAACCACCAGGTTTTAACCTATGGCCAGGATTACCCCAATTTTCAGGGGCAGCCGACCCAGACCACGGATTTGCTTTTTTTTTCTTCCTACGGGGCTGTAGTCCGGGTGGATAAAGACTTTTCAGTCGATGGAAAATTGACTGAATTTCCGTACGAGCCTGCTTTTATCACCGAGGCCAGACCCGATTTTGGGTGGCTTTTTTCGATATCGATGATATTTAGACCGATTTAGACGTCAAGGAGCCGTCATGCCTGAAGCCAATATGTTCGTTGAGAAAAGGATCCATCCCCGCGTCTCGGTCAAAATTCCCGTCAAGTACCGCGTCATTGAGGACCAGAAAGAGCTGGAAACGGTTTTTGAGCGGAAGAAGAGGGAACAAACCACCCGCACCATGGACGTGAGCCTGGGAGGGCTTTACATCGTCGCCGAGCAGGTCCTCAATATAGGAAGCATCCTTCGGCTGGATATTTCCATCCCGGAAAAATCCTCCCTGGTTTCAGCTTTCGCCGAGGTGGTTTGGTCCAACGAAACGGGAGGCGGCCTCCATTTTTTGGCGATGAAAGAAGACGACGTGGAGTCCCTGAAAAAGTACCTGGCCAACCTGTCCAACGGCGGATAATCCGCCAATGAAAGTCTCCCCCTGGAAGTTTTTTCCCCCTCGTTGGACCCTCGTGGCGGCCGCCGGCGCATTCCTTGGGTGGGTGTCGCATTTTTTGAGCTGGCCTTGGGGCGCTTTCCTGGGAGCCGTGGCGGCCTGGGCCGCGGCCACGGCCATGTGGAGCTCGTGGCGGAGCCGGCAAATCCGCGGGTTGAGGGAGTTGGCCCAATCCCCCGAGGCCCCGCCTTCCTTGAAGGAATCCCTGGCCGAGTTTGAAATGCAGGAGGATCCCCTCGGGTCCGCCTTCAGGGCCTGCCTGGAAAGGCCCGCCGCTCCCCCGATCCCCCCCCCTAGCGCCTCCCGCCCGGTGGACCGGCCTGGACGGAACATGGCCACGGACTTGAGGGAGTTCGCCCAGGAGCAGGAAAAGATCGGCCAGGCCTTCCGGGCCTTCCGGGACACCCTGCGGGACTGGTCCTCGACCATCGAGAAGGCGGGCCGCATCAACAAGTCCCTTCTTCAATTGAACGAACTCATCGTCAACGACAGCAAAAAGGTGGCCCTCGACACGGATGAGGCCGCCCGTTCCGCCACCGATGGGATCAAGTCGGTCGGGAAGGAAATCAAGGCCATGACCGAGATCAAGGCCACCATCGGTTCCTCCGCCGAGGTCATCCAACAGCTCAACCTGGCTTCCGACCAGATCGGCGAGTTCCTCGCCACCATCACCTCCATCGCCCGAAAGACGAACCTCCTGGCGCTGAACGCGGGAATCGAGGCGGCCCGCGCCGGGGAGCATGGACAAGGTTTCGCGGTGGTGGCCAGCGAGATCAAGACGCTGGCGGAGGCCTCGGCCAAGGCCTCGGCGGACGTCAAACACCTGGTGGACGACATCCGCGCCAAGACGGCCAGCGCCATTTCCCTGATCAGCACCACCGGCAAAATCGAAGAAAACGTGAACGTGGTGTATAACGCTGGGGACGTCTTCATGAACATCGTCAAGTCCGTGCGCAAGGCGGGCGGCCTTTTGGGCGAGATTTCCCAGGCTTTGGACGACCAGCGCAACGACAACGAACTGCTGCTCCAATTGATCAACAAAATCTACGTGGCCGGGGACCACGTGAAAGCCAAGTTTGAGGTGGTGGAAGACGGCCTGGGCCAGATGGAGAAATTGACCCAAAAGATGAAAGCGTCGGCTGAGGGTTTGGGCGGCATGGACGCGCTTCCCCCTAATTGAACGTTGACAGGTTTTGCCGTCGCGGGTTAAATTAACACGGCTTTAATAACTAGAAGCCATTTCAACCCCAAACTCTTACCACAAAGGGCACTAAGTACACAAAGTAAGGCATGAAAACCCTTGGAAAAACAACATGGTTTAACTTGGTGTCCTTCGTGTACTTCGTGGTGAGAGATTTTTGTTAGAGCCTTTTAATTTATAATGAATCTTGGATTCGTCAAAGAATCCAAAAATTTCGACTAAAAACGGTTGAGGAATCTCAATGATCGTTTGCCCCGCTTGCCACGCGGAAAATCCCGACGGCACTAAAATTTGCGTCAAATGTGGCACTGAATTGCCCAAGGCCGCCGCGGCAGGCCCGGCCAAGACCAAACCCGCCACCGACGATACCCGGAAATTTGGGGTCAGGGACACGGCCCGGGACTTGGTGGACGTCCTTTGGCTTCTTTTGATCCTTTTGTTGATCGTCTTCGGCTTTTGGATGGAAGCCACCCATTGGACGGGGAGGTGGAGCGAGACTGAGGAAGTCAAGATCGTCAAGGAGCCCATTGTGGCCAGCGTTCCGCATCACGCCCACCATGCCGCCCATCCGGCGGCGGTCCAAGCTCAAATCGGCGAGAAGCCCGCGGTGGAGTATGGGGACCCCGAATCCTTTTATGAAAAGGGGAAAACCCAATACGACCACCAGCATTACCATGAGTCCTTTAATTACCTGAAACAGGCCCTGGAGATCGACCCGACCTTCGCCAAGGCCTATTTCGGCCTGGGATACCTTTACGCCCGGTTCGACATGAACGACGCGGCCGTGCGGATGTACGAAATGGCCTTGCGATTTGACCCCAACCACGCGGACGCCACCAACAACCTGGGGATGATGTACTACCAGGCGGGGAACTACGACGATGCCCTCCAGCTTTTCCAGAGGGCGATAGCCCTCAACGGCCAAAACGCGGATTATGAATTCAACCTTGGCAGCGTTTATTTGGATATGAACCAGCCCCAGGACGCCCTGGATGCCTTCCAGAAGGCCTCGGGATTGCGTCCCACCGACGCCTCCATCTACAACGACCTGGCGGTCACCTACGAGAAGCTGGGGCAAAAACAGGAAGCCGTGGATACCTGGCAGAAAGTTCTGCAATATTCCAAGGACCCGGACCTTCTCCAGAACGCCAAAAACCACATCACCTACCTGCAGGCGCAAAGCTAAAAGGTAGTCCGCGGTCGACAGTCCGCAGCCGACGGTTAAAACCACCCCCAAAAAAACCTGCCAAAAAGAACTCTTGTTTTTGCTGTCGACCGACGACTGTCGGTTGGGTTATTTCGGTTGGTTCTTGATTTTGCCGTAGAGCTTGAACAGCTCACTGAAAGCGCGAAGGATCACCTTCAGGTTGGCGCCGGTCTGGGCGCCCGCTACGCGGGGATAATGGGTCACCCCCACTTCCACGAACCTAAAACCCGCCTTGTTGGCCCGGGCCAGGAGCTCCGTGGAGACCATGGCCCCGCCCGCGCTTA
>JASHQZ010000113.1 GCA_030038835.1 candidate division FCPU426 bacterium | reverse complement strand
TCTTCGATCCTGACGGCCAAACAGCGCCGGAAGGTGGGGAAATACGCCCTCAAGCTGGCCAAGGAAGTGAAATACAGCTCGGCGGGAACCATCGAGTTCCTGATGGACAAACACGGGGATTTCTACTTCATGGAAATGAACACCCGCGTCCAGGTGGAGCATCCGGTCACCGAACTGACCACGGGCGTGGACATCATCAAGGAGCAAATCAAGATCGCCGCCGGGGAGAAACTGTCGGTCTCCAAGGACATCCTGGCGCCCCGGGGGCACGCCATCGAGTGCCGCATCAACGCGGAAAACCCGGAGGACAACTTCAGGCCTTCCCCAGGCGTCATCACCACTTACCACGTGCCGGGCGGGCCCGGGGTGCGAGTGGACACCCACCTTTACCAGGGCTACAAGGTGCCGCCCTATTACGACTCCATGCTGGCCAAAATCATCGTGCACGCGCCCAACCGCCAGCAGGCCATCCGCCGCATGGTGCGGGCCTTGGACGAACTGGTGGTGGAGGGCATCCATACCACGACGGATTTCCTGAAGATGATTTTGGAAAGCGAGACCTTCCGGCGGGGACAATATTCGACCCATTTCGTGGAAAAGTTCATGAAAAACAAGAAGGACAAGGGCGAAGAAACGAAGTAAGACTCCGGCGAGCCGGGGCGCCTTGAGTATTAGAGGGTTCTTATTTTTATAAAAGAAGCGGGGAGTTCAAATTGAAGATAACGGTTTATTTCAATCCCAAAGACGTGAAGCCCACTGTCATCCAAAACGCCACGGTGGTGCTGGCCGACGTGCTTCGGGCCACCACCATCATCCCGGTGTTCCTCTACCACGGCGCGGCGGGCGTGGTCCTTTGCCCCGACCCCGGCACGGCCAAGAAATTCTTCGAAAAACAAAAACGCGGCGAGGGCCTCTTGGCCGGGGAACGCGATTGGGAAAAAATACCGGGTTTTCACTTGGGGGGCTCCCCCAACGATTCCACCCGCGAAAAAGTGAAGGACCGGGTCGTCTGTTTCAGCTCCCAAACCCCCTTGAAAGTCTTGAAGAACGCCAAACACCTGGTCCTGGGTTCCTTCGTCAACTTGGGCGACGTTTATGACTCCTGCTTAAGGGGCAAACGGGACGTGGTGGTGGTGTGCGCCGGCGGGCCGGAGGATTCGGCCTTCGCGGGCATGCTGGTGGACTTCCTCCAAAGCACCCTTGGGTCCATCCCTATGGTCCTGGCCGAGAGCGCCAAGGAGGCCGTCGCGCTTTATAAACCCTGGCAGGGCAGGATCCTTGACCTTTTGAGGGAATCCCCGGACGGCAAGGAATTGGCCCAAAAGGGCTTCGCCAAGGACTTGGATTTCGCGGCCAAGGTGAGCCGCATTTCCGGGGTTCCTTACCTGAAGGACCATTTGTTCCTGAGGGAGGAAGCGCCGAAACGTAAAATGACCGAGGAGGCCAAGGCCAAAGCCGCGGCCCCGCAAAAAGGGAAATCCATCAAGGTCACGGTGCCGCTTTTCCCCAAGAACCCCGAACACCCGGTGCCGGGAATCGAAAAGGCCCCCAAGAAGGGTTCCGCCGTGCCGCCCGCCAAGGCTGTCCCGGAAAAAGGCGATAAAAAGCACGAGGAAAAAAAGCCCTCCGACAAGAAAACGGATAAGAACGCGCCCGCGCCCAAGAAGGCCGACGCGAAGGCGGTGGTGGTGAAGATGAAAAAACCACCCAAGCCCCTTTTCAGCAAGAAGACCGTGGCCGTCGCGCCGGTCAAGATGATCAAGAAGGAAAAATAAGTTTGAGACGATAATGGAATTAACCAAAGCCCTCGCCCCTTGCGCCGGTTTTGACGGGCACATAGGGGCATTTCCCTATGAGAGTTTTAGGGAGAGGGGGGAGCTTCGAAAACAATTCCTATGCAATCCTTCCCTGAAAACCTTGCGGTTTTAAGAGCCTTGGACGCCAATTGCAATCGGGCCCGGGAAGGTTTCCGGGTCGCCGAAGACGTGGCCCGCTTTGTCTTGAATGACCCCCAACTCCTAAACCGGCTAAAAAAAATGCGCCATAGCGTGACGGCCGCCGAGCAATCCCTTTTTAAATCACGTCAAATCCGCCTGGCGTCGAGGAATGTGGAAAAAGATCCGGGAAAAGAGGATAGGGAAAAAAGGGAAAAGGTTCGTTCCACTCCCCGGGAACTATTGAAAGCCAACTTGAAACGGGCGCAAGAGGCGTTGAGGTCTTTGGAAGAATTTTCCAAACTCTTAAAACACCCCGCCTCATCCAGATTCAAAAAACTCCGGTATGAGTGTTATCAAATCGAGGAGAAATGGTTTTAAAAGGAAATGTTTTGCATTGTTTTGACAACGTTGCATTCGACGCCATGGCCCGGTATGCTGGTTTTTACGTCCTTTTAACTTAAAGCCGAGAAACTAAGGAACCCACTATGTCCAAGAACAAGGGAAATGGAAAGTCCACCCTCCAGGAGGGTATCACCCGCACGCCCTTTCCGGGTTCCCGCAAGATCTACGTGGGAGGCAAAACCCACCACGTCCATGTCCCCATGCGGGAAATCCAATTGTCGCCCACCAAGACGGAGAAGGGCCTGGAAGAAAACGCCCCCCTTTGCGTTTATGACACCAGCGGCCCCTATACCGACCCTACCGTTAAGATCGATTTAAGGATGGGCCTCAATCCCCTCCGCCGGGATTGGGTGATAGGTCGGGGCGATGTGGAGGAAGTGGAAGCCTTTTATAGAGGAAACCCTTCGGCGGGCTCGGCAAGCTCAGGGCAGGGTTCTTCGATGGGCGTTGATGTATTCCCGGGTGTCAGTCGTCATAAACCCCTCAAAGCCAAGAGGGGCGGTAACGTCAGCCAGATGCACTATGCCAGGAAGGGCATTATCACCCCGGAAATGGAATTCGTGGCGGTCCGGGAAAACCTGGCGGCCCAGGAGCGGGCCGAAAAAGGCCGAACGCACAAGGGCCAGGCTTTTGGCGCGGTCATGCCGCCGGTCATCACCCCGGAATTCGTGCGCGACGAGGTGGCCCGAGGCCGGGCCATCATCCCCTCCAACATCAACCACCTGGAACTGGAACCCATGGTCATCGGGCGCAACTTCCTTGTGAAGATCAACACGAATATCGGCAATTCGGCCGTGGCCTCCTCCATCGAGGAGGAGGTTGAGAAGATGGTGTGGTCCGTGCGCTGGGGTGGGGATACCCTGATGGACCTATCGACCGGAAAGAACATCCATGAGACCCGCGAATGGATCATCCGCAATTGCCCGGTTCCCGTGGGGACCGTGCCGATCTACCAGGCCCTCGAGAAGGTCGGCGGCATCGCCGAGGACCTGACCTGGGAAATCTACCGCGACACCCTCATTGAACAGGCCGAACAGGGGGTGGATTACTTCACCATTCACGCGGGCGTGCTTTTGCGCTATGTGCCTTTGACCGCCTACCGCCGAACGGGCATCGTGTCACGCGGCGGATCCATCCACGCCAAGTGGGGCCTGGCCCACCACCAGGAAAACTTTACCTACACCCACTTCGAGGAAATTTGCGAGATCATGAAGGCCTACAACGTTTCCTTCAGCCTGGGCGACGGATTGCGGCCCGGCTCCATCGAGGACGCCAACGACGACGCGCAGTTCTCCGAGCTCAAAACCCTGGGCGAATTAACCCGGACGGCCTGGAAGCACGACGTGCAGGTGATGATCGAGGGCCCCGGCCACGTGCCCATGCATTTAATTAAAGAAAACATGGATAAGCAATTGGCTGAATGTCATGAGGCCCCTTTTTATACCCTGGGGCCTTTGACCACGGATATCGCCCCCGGCTACGACCACATCACCAGCGCCATCGGCGCGGCCATGATCGGCTGGTTCGGGACCGCCATGCTCTGCTACGTGACGCCCAAGGAGCATCTGGGGCTTCCCAACAAGGACGATGTGCGCGCGGGGGTCATCGCCTACAAGATTGCGGCCCACGCGGCGGACCTGGCCAAGGGCCACCCGGCGGCCCAGCGCTGGGACAACGCCCTGTCCAAGGCCCGTTTCGAGTTCCGATGGGAGGATCAGTTCAACTTGTCCTTGGACCCGGAACTGGCCCGCGAGTACCACGACGAAACCCTGCCGGCCGAGGGCGCCAAGGTGGCGCATTTCTGCTCCATGTGCGGCCCCAAGTTCTGCAGCATGAAGATCACGCAGGACGTGCGGGACTACGCCAGGGAACAGGGACTGACCGAGGAGAAGGCTTTGGAGGAAGGCATGAAGAAAATGTCCGAAACCTTCGTCGAGTCCGGCGCGGAGATTTATCAGAAGGTTTAACGGGGCGCTTTCCCCCTCAATGCTTGACAGAAAGCTTCAATACCTGCCTGCCTAAGTTGCCTCCGTTGCCGTCCGTCACTACCACCACCGCCAAGTAAAGGCCGCTGGCCACCCCGGACGAGTTCCAAGAGGCGGAACCGGCGCCGGCGGCGCCCTGGATGCGGCCTACCAGTTCCCCCGCCACGTCGTAAATCCTCGCCTCCACGGTCGAGCCGGAAGCGGCCTGGATGAGGGCCGTGGGCTGCGCGGCCGTCAACTCGTTGGGCACCGCGACCGCCACCGGGCCTCCGGTCCGGTTCACCACGCTGATGGTCTTGACGATCACCGTTTGGGTGCCGTCCCCGTTGGTAACCTGGAACTCCATGTAATAGACGCCGTTGGAAACCACGCTGCCGTTGTTAGCCCTCCCATCCCATTGGCAAAGGGTGACGCCTTCCCCGGTGGTGACCGACACCACGCTGGGATCGGTTCCGCCGGCACCGGGTGAAATCACGTTGGTGGACAACGCGACGTTGTCGGCCAGGACGCTGCCAGAGTTCCCCTCAAAAGTGTAAAGCTGCCGTACCACTTCCCCGGCTTCGTTGTAGATATTGACCGTCACCTGGGCGATGGACCGGCTTACCACCGCCGTCTGGGTGACACTGGTCACGATCCCGCTGCCGCTGACGCTGTCCACCGTGATGTAGTAAGCGCCGTTGGACACCGGCTGGCCGACGCTGTTGGTCCCGTCCCAAATTCCCAGGATGGTGTTCCCGTAGTAAACCGTGACCGCGCTGCCGGGGCCGTTCACGCTCGTGATGGAATTGCCGGGTTCCAGTTGGAGGGAATTGACGGCCTGGGAGAGCTGGGTGACCATAAGGGTTTCGATCAGCTCGCCCGCCTCATTGTAGACCCCCACCTTGACGGTGTAATTACCCGCCACCGTGACGTCGGCCACGGCCGTCACCGGAGCGCCCCCCGCGTAGGTCGCCGACGCGGTGTTTTGCAATACCGTCCCGCCTTGGAGGACGCCGTTCATCTGGGCCTGGTAATAGAGGTTGTAGGTCCCCACGGGTAGGGACGGGAAGTTCCATGTTAAAAGCTGGCCTTGTTGGAAGCTCACCGCGCCGGCGGGCGCGGAGCCGAACCCCACGAAAGCCAGGCCGGTCGGCAAGGTGTCGGCCACGACCACGTCCATCGCGGTGTCGCCCGTGACCGTCAAGGGGATGTCGTAGGTCAAGGTGACACCGTTGGAAACGGTGGTTTGGGAGACGGTCTTGCCGATCAGGATACCGGGGGTGGGCGTTGAGGTGGGGGTGGAGGTCGCGGTGTTGGTGGCTGTGGGCGTGGGCGTACTGGTGGCAGTGCGGGTATCGGTATTCGTGGGGGTATTGGTGGGGGTGGGGGTGGCGGTATTGGTGGCCGTCGCCGTGACCGTGTCAGTGGCGGTGAAGGTGTCGGTCGCGGTGAAGGTATTGGTGGGGGTGGCGGTGAAGGTGTTGGTGAGGGTGGAGGTCGCCGTCGCGGTGAAGGTGTTGGTGAGGGTGGGAGTCGGCGTGGCGGTGGAGGTGGGAGTGTTGGTGGGGGTATTGGTATCCGTCACCGTGGGCGTAGAGGTAGGTGTGGAGGTGTCGGTCGCGGTGAAGGTATCGGTGGGCGTGGCGGTGAACGTGTTGGTAAGGGTGGGGGTCGGCGTGGCGGTGTAGGTGGGAGTGTCGGTGGGGGTGCTGGTATCCGTCACTGTGGGGGTATCGGTGGGCGTGGCGGTGAACGTGTTGGTAAGGGTGGGGGTCGCTGTGGCGGTGAAGGTGGGAGTGCTGGTGGAGGTGTCGGTATCGGTGAAGGTGGGCGTTGAGGTAGGCGTGAAGGTGTCGGTCAAGGTGAAGGTATCGGTAGGCGTGGGGGTCGTGGTAAAGGTCATCGTCGCGGTCCAAGTGGCCGTGGAAGTCACGGTCGAGGTGACGGTCAAGGTGGCTGTGGAAGTGGCGCTGAAGGTCGCCGTAAAAGTCGCGGTCGGAGAGGCGGTATTCGTTGGGGTGTTCGTCGAAGTGAGGGTGGGGGTGTTCGTGGCCGTGTTAGTGGAGGTCATCGTCGGCGTGTTGGTGGGTGTGGCGGAAGGCGTTTTGGTCGGGGTGTAAGTGGGGGTGTCGGTGACCGTGTAAGTGGGGGTGTTGGTGGCCGTATCCGTGCTGGTGGCGGTGTTGGTGGGAGTGGTGGTCGGCGTAAGGGTGGCCGTGTTCGTGGCCGTATTGGTGGGGGTGAGGGTGGGTGTTTTCGTATCCGTGTAAGTGGGCGTGAAGGTTGGGGTCACGGACGGGGTAATGGTTGGCGTGGAGGTGGGGGTGGGCGTGATACATGGGCCGGCGCAGGAGGCCGCCAGCAGGTTCACCCAGTAAGTCTCCTTCGGGCTGGTATTGCCGTTGCCTACGGCCCAGGTCACCTTGTCGGTCCCTGAAAAATCCGGGATGGAGGAATAGGTGGTCTCAAAGGAAAAAGGGCCGCCGCTTTCTTCCGTATCACAGGCGCTTTGGAAACCGCAGTCCGGCTCGCTGGCCAGCGTCGTGCCGCCACTGGGGGCGCTGAAAAATTGGTCGTCAAACGTCACGCCATCGGTGGCGTCTCCGCTGGCTTGGCCGCCCCCAAAGATGGAAAAGCCGCTGCTGGCGCAGGCGGATTGGCTGCTGTCCGCGCAGCTCCAGTCCAGGGTTGAACCGTCGGGAATGACCCCGGCGTTCAGCAAGTCCCCGTCC
>JASHQZ010000112.1 GCA_030038835.1 candidate division FCPU426 bacterium | reverse complement strand
CATCAGCGACGAGGCGGAGTTCACCCCCAAGAACGTACAGACCGAACAGGAAAGAACCCGGCTGGTCTATGCCGTCAAGATCACCTTCGACAACGTGGGCGGTCTGTTGAAGCCCGGCATGACCCTGGAGGCGGATTTACCCAAGGAATAAGGCAGGGGCAATTTAGCCACGGATTATTGGAATCTTTTAACCATTTATCCCATGCATCTTTGGCTAAGAAGGGTTTGGTTTTTATGTCGCCGAAAATCGGCATCCAAGTCGAAAACGTCACCAAATACATGGGCCCGAACGAGGCCCTGGAGGACGTCAGCCTGTCCCTGGAGCCGGGCCTGCTGCACGGCCTCATCGGCCCGGAGGGGTCGGGCAAGACCACCCTACTGCGGCACTTGATCGGCCTCTTGAAGCCCAGCCGGGGCAAGGTGGTTTATCTGGACAACGGCAAGCCCGTGCCCTTCTCCCAGGTCCGCCCCCAGATGGCCTATATGCCCCAACTGCAAAGCCTCTACGCGGACCTTTCCATCGGGGAACACCTGGACTTCTTCCGGGACCTTTACCAGATCCCGGAAAAGACCTACAAGGCCCGCCGCAAGGAACTGCTCCAGATCACCCGCCTGGGGCCCTTCCTGGATAGGGCCGCGGGCCATCTTTCGGGCGGCATGTACAAGAAGCTGGGATTGATGTGCGCCCTGCTGCAATCACCCAACCTGGTGCTGCTGGACGAGCCTACCACCGGGGTGGACCCCATCAGCCGCCGGGAATTCTGGGACCTGCTTTACCGGCTGCGGGAAGAGGGGATCCTCATCGTCATCACCACCGCCTACATGGACGAGGCCGAGCGCTGCGACCGGGTGCACGTGATCGCCCGGGGCAGGCACCTGGCCAGCGGCGAGCCCCAGCAAGTGATGCGCCGGGAAAAGGTGAGGAGTTTCGAGGAGTTGTTCATCCGATACGACAAGGAACTGGCGAAAAAATAAGCGGAGGACAGCATGTTTTCGGTTGAGGTGAAAAACCTGACGGTCAAGTTCGGGTCCTTCGCCGCGGTGGACGGCATCTCCTTCACCGTGGAAAAGGGCGAGATCTTCGGCTTCCTGGGCGCCAACGGCGCGGGCAAAACCACCACCATCCGGGTGCTTTGCGGCCTGCTGATCCCCACGGCCGGGGAAGTGCGGGTCATGGGCCTGGACCCGAAAAAGGGCCTGGAACCCGTGAAGGCGAAGGTGGGTTACATGTCCCAAAAGTTCACCCTGTACCAGGACATGACGGTCTCGGAGAACCTGGACTTCACCTCGGCCCTTCACCGCATCCCCAAGGGCGAATACCACCACCGGCGCAAGGAACTGCTGGATTTCATCGGCTTCAGGGCCGGAACGGGCAGGCTGGTGCGGGAGCTTTCCGGCGGGACCAAACAAGAGGTTTCCCTGGTGGCCGCCCTGCTGCACGACCCGGACATCGTATTCTTGGACGAACCCACGGCCGGCGTATCCCCGGCCTTCAGGGCCCGGTTTTGGCAGCTCATCCGCCGGCTCTCCAGGACCGGCAAGACGGTGTTCGTAACCACCCATTACATGGACGAAGCCGAGCAGTGCGGCCGCATCGCCCTGATGCGGGACGGCCGGATCATCGCCCTCAATAGCCCGGAAAAGCTGAAAAAAGAAGCCTTCCCTGAACCGTTATACGAGTTGACCCCCCTGACCCATTCCCGCGCCTGGGTGGGGAAGCTGAAAAACGAGCGGTCGGTGCTGGACGTGAATCCCTACGGCATGCGCTACCACGTGGCCACCCGCGACGGGCAGGCCTTCCGCAAGGCGGCCGGCCACATGAGGGGGGATTTCGAGATCCGGCCCATCCGGCCTTCCTTGGAAGACGTGTTTATCCATTTGGTGGAGACGAAAAAATGAACGGTTTCTTCCAACCCGGCCGAGCTCTTTCCATCGCCAGGAAGGAAGTGCGGCACATCCTAAGAGACCCCTTCACCCTGGGCCTGGCCCTAGGCTTGCCGCTTCTCATGGTGCTTTTTTTCGGTTACGCCATGGACTTCAACGTGCACGACATCCGCCTCACGGTCTACGACCAGGACCGCAGCCGGGCCTCGCGGCAGTTGGCCGAGGTCTTCCAGTCCTCGGGCTATTTCCAGGTCCGTTACCGGGACTTGGGGCCCAACCCGGCCGCCGCCCTGGATTCCCAGGCGGCCAAGGCCGCGCTTTTCATCGAGCCCCATTTCGAGAGGGACCTCTTCCGCGAGGGCACTTCCACGGCCCAGGTGCTCATTGACGGGTCGGACAATTCCACGGCCGGGGTGATCGGAGGCTACCTTTCGGGCATCCAGCAGGCAGCAGCCCAGCGCCTGACCGGGCAAAGCCCGCCTGCCACCCCGGTTCAAATCACGACCCGTTACCTCTTCAACGGGGAATTGAACAGCCGATGGTTCACGGTGCCGGGCCTCTCGGTGGTGGTGCTGGCCATCCTGGGCATCATGCTCACGGCCCTCACCGTGGCCCGGGAATGGGAAACCGGATCCATGGAACTGCTGCTGTCCACGCCGGTCACGCCCCTGGAGATCATCGTGGGAAAACTGGCGCCTTACCTGGTGATGGGCCTGATCGCCCAGGCCATCATCTACCTGGCGGCCCGGCTTCTTTTCGGCGTGCCCTTTTTGGGGAGCCACCTTTGGCTCCTGGTTTCCACCCTCATGTTCCTGGCCGCCAGCATGGCCCAGGGGCTTCTCATCTCGGTGGTCACCCGCCAGCAGATCGCGGCCATCCAATTTTCCCAGATGGCGGGGCAGCTGCCCTCGCTCATGCTCTCGGGCTTCATTTTCCCCATCGAGAGCATGCCGGTCTTCTTCCAATACCTCACCATGATCTTCCCGGCCCGGTGGTTCATGATCGTATTAAGGGGGCTTTTCCTGAGAGGGGCGGGTTTTTCCGAGCTGGCCGGGCCCATGGCGGTGCTGTTGGCCATGGACGTCTTTTTCATCACCCTGGCCACCAAGCGGTTCAAGAAGGACGTGGAACCATGAGAAAACCAGTTTACAGCCCACAGTCGACGGTTGACAGCAACGGCTTAAACGTTTTGGCTGTCGACGGCGAGCTGTCAACCGTCGGCTGCCGTTCGAGGTGGTCATGAAAATCAAGGTCAACCCCATCCTGGCCGGGTTCATCAAGAAAGAGCTGGTGCAGACCCTGCGGGACACCCGCATGCGGGTCCTCTTGTTCGTGGCGCCGGTCATCCAGCTCGCGCTCTTCGGCCTTGCCCTTTCCACGGACGTGAAGAACATCAAGCTGGCCGTGGCGTACAAACCCAACGACACGCTTTGCCGCAAGATCGAGGACCGGTGCTATGGATCGGGCTGGTTCATCCGGCCCACGGACTCGGGCGACCCCCTGGCCCTGGTGCGTTCCGGCAAGGCCGACGCCGTGCTG
>JASHQZ010000111.1 GCA_030038835.1 candidate division FCPU426 bacterium | reverse complement strand
AAAGCCCCTTCCAAAGCCCCCCGAACCGCCGTGAAGAAAAACGGACCCCCATCCCCCAAAGCGGCCGCTGTTCCCAAGGCTCGGAAAGGCCCGGTGCCCCCAACGGCGTCCCTTCCCGCGGCCCCGGCCCGGGGGTGGAAAAAGCCTCCCCGCCAGGGGGAAACCCAAATGGTGGCCTTTATCCGGGATCCCCATTGCATTTTCACCTACTGGGAAGTCACGCCCCAGAGCGTCGAGTCGGTTAAAAGACAGTTGATGGAGGAGTACAAGGACAGCATCATGGTTTTAAGGGTCTTCCGCACGGGCGCCGACGGGCAAACCGAATTGATCCAGGAAATCCGCGTGGAGCCGGGGGAAATGAACCGTTACGTTGAACTCCAAGAGGGAACCCCGGGCGGTTATTTCGTCGAGATCGCCCAAAAGACCGTTTCCGGACGGACCGTGGTTTACGCCCGCTCCAACAAGGTCCTCACCGGCGCGGCCTACGCCTCCCCGGACGGGTCGGAAAAGAGCCCCGGCCAGTGGGAAATCCCCTCCGGCCTTTTGGAGTATTTCGCCGAGGTGGAAGAAACCGCCGATCCCATAACCTTCCGCGGGCTTTCCTCCGCGGAAGCCCACCGCCGGGCCCTGGCCCTGAAGCAGAGGCAGGTGGGCCGCTACTCCGCCTCCAAGATCGGATGAAAACCGAATTTTGAATTATGAATTTAGAATTTTGAATGATTGTCTATTTTCGGCGACAAGCCGCCGAAAATAGACCGTAATTCATAATTGTTAATTCAGAATTCATAATTCGCCGCCCTAAAAAAGGCTCCTTTGCCTACCAACCCTTCAAACTCTACTTCAGCCTCTTCCCCTTCGACGGGATTTCTCTCGTTGGTGCTGCATTGCCACCTCCCTTTCGTGCGGCATCCCGAGCACGAGTATTTTTTGGAGGAGAACTGGTATTACGAGGCTCTTTTCGAGTCCTACCTTCCCCTGCTGGCCGCCTTCGAGGAATTGTCCGGCAAGGGAATCCCCTTCCGTTTGACCTTATCGGTCTCGCCCACCTTCCTTTCCATGTGCCTGGACCCCCTGCTGCAGCGAAGGGCGGTGCGCTACGCGGAGGAGCTGATCGGCCTGGCGCGCAAGGAGGAAAAGAGGATCCAGTCCCATCCCGAGTTCCAGCCCGTGATCCAGATGTACCTGGGGAAATTGGACCGTTACCTGCGGGATTTCTCGGAGAATTACCACTGCAATGTGGCGGAGGGTTTCCGGAAATTCCAAGCCTTGGGCCATTTGGAAATCATCACCTGCGCCGCCACCCATGGTTTCCTGCCGCTCTTGGGCGTGCGGGAAGCGGCGGTGCGGGGGCAGGTGGACGCCGCGCTGAGGCTTCACCAGTCCTTTTTCGGGCGTGAACCGGCGGGTTTTTGGCTGCCGGAATGCGGCTACCAACCGGGGATGGACCAGATCCTGGGGGAATACGGCCTCCGGTATTTTTTCGTGGAAACGCACGGCCTCCTGGAGGCCCGGCCCAGGCCCAAATTCGGGACCTTCGCCCCCGTGCGCTGCCCCTCGGGGCTTTCCGCCTTCGGAAGGGACCTGGAAAGCTCCAAACAGGTCTGGAGCTCCAAGGAAGGGTATCCGGGCGACCCGGACTACCGGGAGTTTTACCGCGACGTGGGGTTCGACCTGACCGAATCCGAACTGCACCCTTACCTGCGGCCCGAGGGCGTCCGGCGCTTCACCGGCCTGAAATACTACCGCGTGACCGGCCCGGGCGACTCCAAGGAGCCCTATGACCCCGCCCGGGCCCTGCACAAAGCGCGGTCCCACGCCGCGGATTTCCTCTCCCGGCGGCGCCGCCAAGTGGCGATGGCTTCCTCCTGGATGGACCGGCCGCCCCTGGTGACCTGCATGTACGACGCGGAGCTTTTCGGCCACTGGTGGTACGAAGGGCCCGATTTCCTTTATTCCCTGTTCGAGCAAAACCACCGCGACGGGGGGGGCGGCCTCGCCTTCACCACGCCTTCGGCCTACTTGGGGGAATTTTCCGAGAACCAGCCCAGCCAGCCCGTTTTTTCCTCCTGGGGGCTGGGGGGCTACGCCGAATTCTGGCTGAACGAAGCCAACGACTGGATCTATCCCTCCTTAAGCGCGGCTTGCGACGAAATGACCCGCCTGGCCGACCAATTCCAATGGGGACAGGGGCCGACGGAAAGGGCGCTGCGCCAGGCCGGCCGGGAACTCCTCCTGGCCCAGGCCAGCGATTGGGCCTTCATGATGAAGACGGGAAACCACAAGACCTACGCCGAAAGGCGCTTCAAGGCCCATTTGAGCCGCTTCCAGCAGCTTTCCCAGCAAATCCGCCGCCGCCAAATCCAGGAAAATTTCCTCTCGGATTTGGAGGAAAAAGACAACCTTTTTCCGGATATCAACCCCCTGGTTTATCGAAGCCAGGCCAAATGAAGGCCCGCCGTTCCCCGCTGAATTTTTTTGATTAAAAATCCACCGACCATTAAAATAACGCCGCTCTTAAAAAGCGGTTTTGAGTTTTAAGTTATGAGTTCTGAGTTGTGGTTGTTTTTTGGATTCGTAAACGAATCCAAAAAATCCAGGCACTCAAGACTAAAAACCCAACACCCATAACTTTATTTTGAAGGGGGCTTTTTTTGAAAACGGTCATCGGCGTGGACTTGGGCGGGACGAACATCGTCTCCGCGGTGGTGGATGAAAAGGGCAAGGTGGCGGGCAAGGACAAGCGCAAGACCCTGGCTTCCCTGGGCGCGGCGGGAGTCCTGAACCGCATCGCCGAGAGCGTCCACGCCGCGAGCCTGGCCAGCGGCCTTCCCTGGAAATCCCACTTGGCGGTGGGCGTTGGCTCGCCCGGCCCCTTGGATCCCCACAAGGGCGTGGTGATCTTCACGCCCAATTTGGGCTGGAAAAACGTGCCGGTGGTGGCCATCCTCCGCCAAAAACTCGGGAAAAAAGTCGTCCTCGAGAACGACGCCAACCTGGCGGCCCTGGGCGAAAGCTGGATCGGCGCCGGAAAGGGTGAAAAGGTCGTCCTTTGCGTCACGTTGGGAACGGGCGTGGGAGGCGGGCTTATCCTGGACGGCAAGATATTCCAAGGGGCCACCGGCGTCAGCAACCATATCGGCCATATCGTCGTGGACCCGAACGGCCCCCCCACGCCTTACGGCAACAGCGGCGTCTTGGAGCAATACGTCTCGGCCACGGGGATCATGCGCCTGGCCACCGAAGCGGGGCTGAAACCCCCGGCGGGGGAACCCTTGGAAGCCCACAGCTTCCAGAAAATGGCCGAGGCCGGCAACCGGAAGGCCTTGGGGGTTTACGAAGAGGCGGGGCGCATGCTGGGCGTGGGACTGACTTCCGCCATCCACCTTTTGAATCCCAGCATGGTGATCTTAAGCGGTGGCGTGGCCGGGGCGGGGGATCTGCTGATGAAACCCATGATGAAGGAACTTCGAAAACGCTGTTTCAAGAGCCATTTGAAGGGTTTGAAATTCCGCATGGCCAAGCTGGGTGACAACATGGGCGCCGTGGGAGCGGCGCGGCTGGCCTGGCAATCCCTCAAAAAAAAGTAAGATTTTGAGTCGCGGTCCTTTTCGGATCCCACCGAATCCAAAAATATCAGTTCGGGCCTTATTCAACGGACAAACGGGGCAAGGTTCAAGTTCGGAATTTTTCCTTGCAAAAAGGCCCTTTTCCGGCCCTTTTTCCGAATAAAAAAGTTGCGTTTGGCGGGAGCTGTGCCTAAAATACCGGCTTTCAACGGCCTGGCGCTTGGGCGTTGGGCCGTTGCGTTGTTGAAATAGTGGTCGACCACTATTTTTACTTTAAGGAGGCTTTTAATGAAGCGTTTCTTTGCTGCGTTGATGGCTGTGTTGTTCCTGGGCGTGACCGGCGTGGTTTTGGCGGATGATTCGACCGCCGCTGCCCCGGCCAGCGCTTCGGCCCCGGCCCCTGCTGCTACTCCGGCCAAGGCCAAGAAGAAGAAAAAGAAGAAAGCCAAGAAGGCCGCCGCTCCCGCTGCGAGCACTTCGGCTGCTCCTGCTGCTGCTCCGGCTTCCGCCCAGTAATCACGGCGCAAAGTCAGTTGTGGTTTCAGGTTGTTTGACCTGAAACTCCAAATCATCGGGCGGACCGCAAGGTCCGCCCGATTTTTTTTGTCCCGATCAAATTTTCGTCAAGAGATGTCCGGGCTCAAAATGCGTCCGTCACGGCGCCTTCACTGGCCGAGGAGACCAAACGGACGTATTTGCCCAGGACCCCCCTGGGGTAGGGGTTGGCGACCGGTTTCCACTTGGCTTTCCGCTTTTTCAACTCCGCCGCGCCCACATGGAGCTCCAACTTCTTCCTGGCCGCGTCAATGGTGACCTTGTCGCCGTCCTTGACCAGCCCAATGGGGCCTCCCACCTGGGCCTCGGGGGCGATATGGCCCACCACCAGGCCGTGGGTGCCTCCGCTGAACCGGCCGTCGGTAATCAGGCCCACCTTTTCCCCCAGACCCTGGCCCACCAGGGCCGCGGTGATGGCCAGCATCTCCCGCATGCCGGGGCCCCCCTTGGGACCCTCATAACGGATCACCACCACGTCCCCCGACTTAATTTTCTTCTTCTGGATGGCGTCGAAAGCCGCCTCCTCGCCATTGAAAACCCTGGCCGGGCCCGTGTGGGTGATGACCTTTAACCCTGAGATTTTCGCGACCGCGCCCTCCGGCGCCAGGTTGCCCTTGAGGATCACCATGGGGGCGGTGGGATAGAGAGGCTTGGCCAGGGAGCTGATGATGGGCTGGTTCTTGGACAGGGGCGCGGCCAATTCCAGGTTTTCGGCCACCGTCCTCCCGGTGACCGTCAGGCAGTC
>JASHQZ010000110.1 GCA_030038835.1 candidate division FCPU426 bacterium | reverse complement strand
TTTGTGGCGCCTTCGGCACACATTTAAACTGAGGTTGCCGCGTCGTAACCGTCCCGCTATTCGCGGGACACTCCTCGCAATGACAGCTATTAAATTTAGGAGTGTTAGAAAATGAAATGGATTGTTCTTTTGATGGTTGTGCTGGCAAGCCCGTTTTCCGTGCTGGCGGATGACCGGCCCTCGGAAAGCGAAATGTTCGGCGGGTCTTCGACCACCGCCACCCCTGCGCCCACGCCGGCCACGGCTTCCAGTCCGGATACCACGGCCGGTAATCCCCACAACCTTTTAACCTCTGCCGAGGAGAATACCCAGATCGGCGGCACCCTTTCCACCGAGGCGGATTATTACCTGCAAAAAGGGACTTCCCTGGAACAAGACCTCATCAGCAACCCCAACATCCTCTTTCTCTACCTGGATTCCAAGCTGGAGAACGACAACCGGGTTTTCGCCCGCATCCGGGCCTTTTACGACCCCACCGGGGTTTCCAGCGGCAACCCCACGGCCAGCACCTACACCAACCCCTACGGGTTCGGCACCCAAACCAGCGACAACCTGTCGGTGGAATTGCAGGAACTGCGGATCTCCGCCAATATCGACCACGAGATTTTCTTCACCATCGGCCGGCAGAAGGTGAAGTACGGCGCGGCCAAGTTCTTCAACCCCACCGATTTCCTGAACTCCCAGCCCTACGACTTTTTCCTTCCCTCGGATGAGCGCACGGGCGTGGACATGGTGATGGCCCAGGTCCCCTCGGGCACGGCCAACCTCTACCTGACCGGCCTGCCTGGCAACCCCACCTACGGCAACCCGGCCGGGGGTTACTTCCGGGGCGAGGTGGGGTACGATAGCCTCGCCTTCCTGGAAAGCGGCGAAATCTCGCTTTCCGGCTACCTGCCCAAGGGCCAGATGGGGCGCGGGGGCTTCGACATTTCCCAGGGCATCGGGGACCTGGACGCCTATTTCGAGGGGGCTGCCGGGCAGAACCCCAACGGCAGCTGGGTGGGCGCTTTCAGCACGGGCGCGGACTGGGAAACGCGTTATGCCGACCAGCAGTCGCAGACCGCCACCTTCGAGGTGGAATATGCCAATTACCCCACCCTGAGCGGCGGCTCCAGCTTCGAGAGTTTTTCCTCCACCCAATTCGGGGTCTTCGCCATCGACGTGGCCGGGCCCTTCCAGTGGCTGGACATCACCCTGGACGAGACCAACCTTTACGACTTCGACGGACAAAGCGGCTATTCGCGGCTGGACACCGTCTGTCAGTTCACGGACCGCATCGACGGCCGGGTCTACGTAGCCGCCCCCTGGGGTAGTTCAAGGGGGGTCTTCAACCTGTCCGGCCTTTGGGGACAGGCCGGGGCCCGCATGGACGTGAGTTTCTAAACGAGCTGGAGGCGACAGTGGAAATTAAAAGGAAGATGACCAAGCGCTATTCCAACGGCGAGATTACGGTCATCTGGCAGCCGCATCTTTGCATCCACTCGGGCCGATGCATGGCCGGGCTTCCCAAGGTGTTCGACCCCGCGCGGCATCCCTGGATTGACCCCCATGCGGCAGGGACGATCGAAATCCGCAACCAGGTGATCCTGTGCCCCTCGGGGGCTTTAACCTTGGACCCTCCACCTAAGCTCGAAGACTTGAAGCCCCCCTCGAAAGAAACCTGAGAAGCCTGCCCAAACCTCAAAATAAAATTGGCCACAGATTCATGGGATTCACACAGATAGAACTTAGATAAAAAGAAATTCCTTTGCCTTATCTCATGCATCTGTGGCCCGCGGCCTTTGCTTTTTTGCGTTACATCTTGTTACAAAGTGAAACGACGCTGAAAAGCTTTTTCCCGGTTCCCTCCCTATCCTCAAGCTACGGGGCATGGTTCAAGCCCCGATTCAAATTAAGGAGAAGAAAAAATGGAACTTAACGAACAAGAAAAAGAGCGGATCATCGCGGAAGAGAAGCTTCGCATGGAAACCCGCAAGGAATTCTTCAAGGATCATTTCGGCGGCATGCACGGTTGGGGACGCTGGGGCGGGGGATGGCGCGGCTACGGCTGCCACGGCCATCGCTGCGGCGGTTTCGGGGTCTTGAAGGGGATCCTGCTGGCCCTTTTGATCGTAGGCCTCTTCCATATGTGGCATAGGCCCTTCTTTTGCGGATATCCCGGCTATTACGGCTATCCTTATCCGGCGCCCCAGTCGGCTCCCGCGCCCCAAGCGCCCTCGAAGAACTGATCGGAGGAGCCTATGAAAGTACTGGTCATCGGATCGACGGGCCACACGGGCCGGCTGGCCTTGCGGCGGCTTTTGGATGGGGGCCATGAAGTGACGGCTTTCGCCCGAGACCCCAGCGCCCTTTCCCAAGCGGGGAAGGGCCTGAGGGTTTTCCAGGGCGACGCCCGGGACCCCCTGGCCGTGGATAAGGCCATGGAGGGGCAGGACGCGGTTTTCTGCGCCATCGGCCCCCGGGCCCTGGGCAAGACCGACCTGCAGGAAAAAAGCCTGGGCAACATCGTGGCGGCCATGGAGAAACACGGCGTGAAGCGCATCGTGAACCTCTCGGCCATGGGCTGCGGGGACAGCCGCGGCCAGGCTCCCTGGTTTTTCCGGGCGGTGATCGTGCCCCTGCTGCTCAAGGGTATCTTCCAGGACAAGGAAAGGGGGGAGGCTTACCTCCTGTCCAGTGCTTTGGACTACGTCAACGTGCGGCCGGGACGGCTGACCACTTCCCCGGCCCGGGGCGGCGTCAAGGCTTCCCTCGACTCCAAAGGCTTGAAGGCCTACCTGTCCTATGAGGATCTGGCGGACTTCATGGTTCGGCAGCTAACGGAAAACCAATGGTTAAGGCAATCGCCCCTGATCGGTTATTAAAAAGGCAATTTTGGAGCCCGAAATCGATTTCAATCCGTTCAAGGCCAGGGCATTGGGGATTACGGGAAGGAAAAATGTATCAAAGGGTATTGACATCACTACTGATAATCAGTATTACTGATTATCACTTTAGGTGATTTAGAGGTCCCCCGATGATTTTGAGAAAACTGGACAAGAAACCCGAGGAGGCCCGCGAGGGCGAACTGGGCCTCTCCGAGTGCCTCCTGGACCGCACCGGCTTCCTCCTCAAGAAGGCGGCCCTGCGCATCCAGGAAGCCTACGAGGGGCGCCTGGATCCCCTGGGGATGGCGGCCAAGCATTACGGCGTATTGTCGGTATTGGAGGAAAAGGGCTCCATCACCCAGCACGAGATCGGCAGGTGCATCTACGTGGACCGCACCACCATGGTGGGCATCCTCGACGACCTGGAAAAAAAAGGCCTGGTGGAGCGCAAGGAACACCCCACGGACCGCCGGTCCCACGCCGTTTACCTGACCTCCAAGGGCAAGGAGGCGGTGGGCAAGGCCCATCACCTGGCCTCAACGGTGGAAAAGCGGTTTTTGGAATGCCTTTCGGCCAGGGAGCAGAAGGAACTCCGGCAGATCTTGAGGAAACTCGTGGTCTCGCATTATTCGTCAACCAAAGCAAGCGAAAGAGGGGAAGGATGAGAAAAACTGCGGCGTTATTGGCATTATTGGCGGTTTCGGCGGTTTCCCCGGCCCTGGCCCAGGACGCGGCGGCTCCCGCGGCCTCAACCAACCTGACCCTGGAGGAGGCCCAAAAAGAGGCCCTGGAAAATTCCCCGGTCTACCGGGAGGCCCAGGACGCGGAAAGGGAGGCGGGCTGGCAGCAACTGGAAGCCGTTTCCAAGGGCTTCCTGCCCCACGTCACCGCCAGCGGCAAGCATTTTTTCGACGTCGATTACTCCTTTGAGGAGGTGAGCTTCGACAGCCCGTTTTTTGCGTTCCCGGAAAATTTCCCCAAGACCTCCGTGGCCCTGGACGCCGACTTTGACCTTTTCGACGGTTTCAGCAACGTCCACAAGCTGGACTCGGCCAATAACGGCCATGAGGCGAAAAAAATCCTTTCCGATTACGCCCTGCTCCAACTCCGGGAGGACGTGCGGCTCAAGTATTACACGGCCCTCGGCGCCAAGATCCTTTCCGACATGGCCGACCAAAACGTGAAGACCCTCCAGGACCACTTGAACATCGTGCAGGACCAGCTCGCCAACGGCCAGGCCACCAAGTACGACGTGCTGCGCGTGGACGTGCAGCTTTCGGAAGCCAAGTCGGACCAGATTTCCGCCCACGACCGGGTGGCCCTGGCCCGGGAGGCCCTGACCCAGTCCATGGGGCTCAAGGGCGACGACCGCCCCTTGGACGGCGACCTGCCGGTGCTGGATTCGGACTCCCTTTTGGAGCGGGTGGCTTCGGCCGATTACCAGGACAGCCCCCTGCTGAAGGCCAGCGAACTGGAATCCAAAGCCGCGGCGGACCAGAGCGCCGCCGCGGCCGCCTCCCTCTGGGTGCCGAAGATATCCCTGGTGGGCGAGTACCAGTGGTACAACGAACAGTCCTTGACCTTCGGGCAAGCCAGCCCCTCGGACTTGAATGTTTACCCGGGAAGCTATTTCTTCGGCGCCTCCGCCACCTGGGACATCCTGGACGGCGGGGAATCGGTGGCCAAGGCCAACGAGGCCGACGAGCAGGCCAAGCAGGCTAAGGACAATTACGCCTCCGCCCAGCTCCAGACGCCCTACGACTTCGACCAGTGGAAACGGCGGCTGGTTTCCAGCATGGCCCTCTACAAGGCCAAGCTGACGAACGTGGACGAGGCCAAGGAAAGCGCCCGCTTGGCCACGGTGGGTTTCAAGGCGGGCACCCGCACCACCACCGACGTCTTGGACGCGGAGTTGGAGGAGTACCGGGCCTCGGCCGAGGTCGTTCAGGCCCAGCTGGACGCCTTGGAAGCGCTGATCAATTTAGAACTTGTGACAGGAAAGAGGTTGACCCATGACTAAGCCAGCACCATCCCCCGCGCCGCAGAACGGCAACGGGAAAAAGAAAAACTTCCTGCCCATCCTGGGCGTCGTGGCGGTGATCGCCGGCGGCTATTTCGGCGTGAAAGCCTACCTCTACGAGGGCACGGACGACGCCTACGTGGAGGCCCACGCGCTCATGCTGGCCCCGCGCATCGGCGGCACCATCACCAAGGTCCTGGTGAGGGAAAACGACAAGGTGAACGCGGGCGTAACCCTGGCCGAACTGGACAACCAGGATTACACCACCGCCATGAACCAGGCCCTGGGCGACCAGAATTCGGTTGAGGCCGATTTGGTGCAGGCCGGCAACGACCTTCAGCGCATCAAGAAACTTTACGACGACCAGGCGGTCTCCAAGGCCGACCTGGACGCGGCTCAGGCCAAATACGGCAACTTGATGAACCGCCTGAAGGCCGACCAAGCCCGGGTGGCCCAAGCGGACCTCAACCTGAGCTACACCAACATCCTCGCGCCCGAGAACGGGACCATCGCCAAGAAGTCGGTGGAAGTGGGCATGGTGGTGCCCCCGGGCCAGGCCCTTTTCGGCTTCGTGGACTCCAACGAGCGCTGGGTGGAGGCGAATTTCAAGGAAACCCAGCTTTCGCGCATCAAGCCGGGGCAGAAGGTGGATGTGGAAGTGGACGCCGTGCCGGGAACGACCTTCCACGGCGTGGTGGACAGCATCGGATCGGCCACCGGCTCGACCTTCACCCTTTTGCCGCCGGATAATTCGACGGGCAACTTCACCAAGGTGGTCCAGCGCGTGCCGGTCAAGATCGACCTGCCGGACCTGACCCCGGACGAAATCGACCGCCTTGCGGCGGGCCTGTCGGCGGTGGTGAACATCCACGTTCATTGATTGAATTTGAGACGCTGGTTGCCGCAAAAAGGTTTTGAATGACTGAATACCAAGGCACAAAGGGCCCCCAAGGCTCCTGGGAGGAGACCTACCGGCGGACGGCGCCGGGGGACCTGCCCTGGAACGCGGGCATGGTGGACGGCGACCTGAAGGACGCGCTCTTCGCCCTGGCCCTGGACCCGGGCAAGGCCTACGACCTGGGCTGCGGGCCGGGCAACGACGCGGCCTTCCTGGCCCGGGAAGGCTGGAAGGTGACCGCGGTGGACATTTCCCCCACGGCCCTCCAACTGGCGCGGCAAGCCGAGGCGAAGGCCGGCTTGGAGGGAAAGATCCAATTCGTGGCCGCGGATGTCCTGGGGCTGGAGGGCCATGGGGACGCGGTGCTGGTGAACGACCGGGGGTGCTTCCATACCCTGCCCTCCCGGCACTGGGCGGACTACGTGAAGTCGGCGGCCGGGCTTTTGAAAAAGGGCGGCATCCTGGCGCTGAAGGTTTTCAGCTTCAAGGAGCCGGACGGGGCCGGCGGGCCCTACCGGTTCACCCCGGAGGAACTGGAAAACCTGTTTGAGGGAAGTTTTGAAATGGTCAGTTTGAAGGAAGGCGTCTTCCACGGCCCCCGGAAACCCTATTCGTTATTCGGGGTGTTCCGGAAAAAATAAAGGTGATTTATGGTTGAGTCCAAGGAACAATACATTCCCGGCGCCTGCAACATCGGGTCCGAGGAACGCCGGATGCGCAAGATCGGGGGATGGGCCGGCACCGGCCTCTTCCTCCTCCTCTACGCGGCCCTCCTTTTCACCCATGCGCCCCATTGGTCCTTGTTCTTCCTCTTCGTCCCGGCCCTGCTTTCCGCCACCGGGTGGGTGCAGTACGCCAACCATTTCTGCGTGAACTTCGGCATGAGAGGGTTGAGGAACATGGATAAGCCGGCCTTCCAGACCGAAAACGTGGTGGAAGAGGAGTTCCGGCGAAAGGACCGTGAAAGGTCCCTGAAGCTCATCGGCCTTTCCGTGGCGGTAAGCCTGGCCGTGACCCTGATCGCTTATTTTGTGAGGCCCTAAAATGGCACAAGCGGCAACGATGTCTCATTCCCATGCTGAAGCGCCGGCCCAGTCGGGCATCTCCCGCGGGGCGCTGATGGTGGTCATCACCGCCGGCCTGGCGTCCCTCTTGGAGATCGTGGACACCTCTATCGTCAACGTGGCCATCCCCACGATGATGGGCAACCTGGGCGCGACCCTGGACGAGATCGGCTGGGTGGTGACGGGCTACATCATCTCCAACGCCGTCGTCCTGCCCATCTCGGGCTGGCTGGGCAACCGCTTCGGCCGCCGGAACTACTACATCACCTGCATCCTGCTCTTCGTGGCCACCTCGGTGGCCTGCGGTCTGGCCCCCAACCTCTGGTCCCTCGTGCTTTGCCGCGTCGTGCAGGGCGCGGCGGGAGGGGCCCTGCTTCCCACCTCCCAGGCGCTCATCCAGGAAATGTTCCCGGGCAAGCGCTCGGGCATCGGCAGCGCGCTTTACGGCATGGTGGTCATCATCGGCCCCACCATCGGCCCGCCCCTGGGCGGATACCTGACCGACCATTTCGGCTGGCGCATGATCTTCAACATCAACCTTCCCCTGGGGCTCCTGGCGGCCTTCCTGGCCACCCTTTACGTGAAGGACTTCGCCGCGGACGGCGATTACGCCGCCACCCGGGAAGCCATGAAAAAGGCGCCGGTGGACACCGTCGGGCTGACGCTCCTGATCACGGGAGTAGCCTGCCTGCAGTTCGTGCTGGAACGCGGCCAGGCCGACGACTGGTTTTCCTCCAAGCTCATCCTGGCCTTCACCATCGTGGGCGCCGTATGCCTGCCGGGCTTCATCTGGTGGGAGCTCACCCACGAGCACCCCATCATGGACCTGCGGCTCTACCAAAACCCGGCCCTCATCAACGGCACCATCATCATGGCCTGCGTGGGGGGGATGCTTTACGGGCTGATCTTCTTCGTGCCCATCTTCGCCTCGACCGTGCTGGGCATGGACGCGGGCCAGACGGGCAACCTCTTCACGCCCGGCGCCATCGTCTCAGGCATCATGATGCCCATCGTGGGAAGCCAGCTGCAGAAGCGCGATCCCCGAATTTTTATGCTCTGGGGCATCACCATCACCGACATCGCCATCTTCATGCTGGCCCATTTCACGCCCCAGTCCACTTATTGGAGCCTGTTCTGGCCGCTCATGATCCGCGGGTTGGGTATGGCCGCGCTCTTCATCCCCATCAACGCCCTGGTCTTAGGCAGCTTCAAGGGTCCGGCCCTGGGCCAGGCCGCGGGCATCATGAACCTGTCGCGCCAGCTGGGGGGCAGCCTGGGCATCGCCATCCTTTCCACCATGTTCAGCAAGTCCCAGGACATCGCCTACGACCACCTGCGCCAGTACATCAGCCCGCTCACCATGGGCTATAGCCAGTGGGCCAACGGCGCTAAGGGTATCGCCTACCGCTTTTCCATGGAGACGGGGCTTTTCAACCCCCAAACCCTGGTGGCTAAGGAGGCTTATTTCCGGGTCAAGAAGCAGGCCTTCGTCATGGCCTTTGACCAGATGGGCTGGGTGATGGTGATCGGCTTCGCGGTGGCGGCC
>JASHQZ010000109.1 GCA_030038835.1 candidate division FCPU426 bacterium | reverse complement strand
TTTCGTGGTGGAACTGAACCCGGACACGGCAACCGTGGTCGTAGGGCGTGAACAAGACACCTTCGTCAAGGAATTCCGGGTGGCGGAAATGAACTGGGTGGCTTGGGAGCCCCTTACCGAACCCAGGGAAGTAATGGCCAAGATCCGCTACCGGTCGGTGGAGCAGCCGGCGGTGATTTACCCGGAAGGCCCCAAGCGAGTGAGGGTCGTCCTCAAAGACCCGGCCCGGGCTGTCACGCCCGGCCAGTCCACGGTCTTTTACGACGGTGACATCGTGGTCGGCGGGGGAGTCATCCAGAAACCATAAGCCTAAAAACGGCTGGTGGATTCAAAAGTTGGCCGGGAAGGAAAGGACGACCGTGGTTCCCCGTCCGGTTTGGCTTTTAATTTCCACGGCTCCGGCGTGCAGGTCCATGATGCTTTTCACGATGGAAAGCCCGAGCCCCGCCCCTCCCGAAGCGGAGGTGCGGGAGGAGTCCACCCGGTAAAAACGGTCGAAGACTTTGGGTATTTGGCTGGGGGGGATCCCTTCACCCGTATCGGAAACCTCCACGCTGACTTTTTCGTCGCCATTGAAGCTTTTTAACAGGACCGTCCCACCGGCTGGAGTATGCTTCAAGGCGTTTTCCACAAGGTTCCCCACCGCCCTTTGAAACAGTGGCCGGTCCAAATTCGCCCTCAAGCCTTCCTGGGTTTCCACTTTCAAGACGATGCCCGATTCCCCCGCCGAGGGGCCGTAAAAGTCGTGGAGAAGGACGAGTTCCTTCTTTAAATCCACTTCCTCCCGTTGGATCTGGGTTTGGGGATTCTCCGCCCGCGCCAGGAAAAGAAGCCGGTCGATGAGGTTGGAGAGCCGCTGGTATTCTTCCAAGAAGGAGCCCAGAAGTTCCTGGTATTCGCCGGGGTTTCGTTCCTTGCTTAAGGCGACTTCCGCCTCCCCCCGGAGGTTCTGGATCGGCGTCCTCAGTTCGTGCGCAATGTCGGAACTGAACCTGGAAAGCCGGGTGAAGGACTCTTCCAGGCGGTCCAACATGTCATTAAAGGTCGCGGCCAGGTTGGAAAGTTCGGAAGGCATATCCTTCCGTTCCAGCCGTTCATGCAAGGTACTGGACCTAATCCGGGCGGCGGTTTCCGCCATTTTCCGGACAGGCCGGATTCCCTTTTGGGCGATCCAATAACCCACCAAGCTGCATACCAGGAAAGAAAGGCCGACCACCCTCAAAAGCTTCTTCCTGAATTTTTCCAGGATCACCTTATCGGGACCCATGTCCATGGCTATCTGGACCGTGACGCTGGGATGGATAAATCCCTCCCAAGGGACCTGGGCGACCAGGACCCGAAAGGGCCCGCCTTCCTGGGAAAGGACTGTTGAAGAGGGATTGTCGGGGGACTCCTGCTTAAACAAGTTGACGGGCAGGGTTTGGGACATTCCCGGGGTTTCCGTCAATACCCGGTCGCCATCCAATATCCTCGTGCAAAACGACACAGTCCGGTACCAAAAGGGTAGGACACCCACGAATTTTTGGAGGTCCTCCTGGTCGCCGGGATTCTTTTTCATGTAGGCGGTTAAAATTTGGAGTTTTTGGGAGAGCTGGAGGTCATCTTGGTGTTCCAGGCTGCGGGAAAGGGCGCTGTAAAGATATCCGGAGGAGGTCAAGATAAGTGCGAAAGCGGAAAGGGTGTACCAAAGGGTCATGCGAGCGGCCAGGGAACCGAACCAACCCAGCCGATCTTTTATTTTATCCACGGTTTTCAAGGACATAGCCTACCCCCCGAACCGTGTGGACCAGTTTCCGGTCGAAGGGATCATCCACCTTGGAACGGAGCCGACGGACATGGACATCCACCACATTCGTGTCACTGTCGAAATTCACGTCCCATACTTGTTCCGCCAGGAAGGTCCGGGATAAAACCTCGCCGCTCCTGGAAGCGAGAAGATAAAGAAGAGAAAATTCCTTGGGAGTGAGGTCAATCCGCTGGCCGCACCGCTGGGTCTTGTGACGAATGGGGTCGATTTCCAGGTCCGCGATCCGGAGGGATTCGGAGGGCCGCGCCGGGCTGCGCCGAAGAAGGGATCGAACGCGGGCCAAAAGCTCCACGAAAGCGAAGGGCTTCACCAAGTAGTCGTCCGCGCCCGATTCCAAGCCCCGCACCCGGTCCTCCACCGCGTCCCGGGCGGTCAGGAAAAGAATGGGAAACCGGTGCCCCGAGTGTCGCAAGTCGGAAAGAATGGACCAACCATCCTTGCCCGGGAGCATGACGTCCAGGATGAGCAGGTCATAACCGCCCCCCAGGGCCATATTGAAACCTTCCTCGCCGTTGCCGGCGCGGTTGACCGTATAGCCGTTCTCCACCAAACCCTTGGCAAGATAAGCGGCGGTTTTGGCCTCGTCCTCAACTACCAGAATTTTCATCGTCACCGGATGCCCCCGTTCGTGTGGCCCCTTTTCTTCCAAATTGCCAAGAGCCGGCCGCTCTGCTTGGGCCTGGAACATTATTGTTCACGGCGGGTTTTGAGAAAGAAGAATAAATCGAATTTTCCAAAATTTTACATGGGGTGAACAAGATGTTTCGATTCGAATTTATTCCCGGAAACTTCCCATGGCCGGTTTGTTTTTCCAGTTTCGTCCAATTTGTTTTTTGAGCGTTAGGTAAAACGAACCACGTTTATGTTTTTTTCAAACGCCCCGAAGATACCCACCCTAAGATTCCAAAATTTGAATCTGAAATTGCAATGACGGCAAGATGACGATTTCTTCATCGTATCGTTACTCTTTCTTTACCCCTTTGAAACTCATCGGGCAAAGCCCGCAGTTAAATTTCTCCCTCATCAACATCACCGCCGCATGGGTTTTAATTTTCAAATTTTCGCGATGGTCACCGTGGAAGCCCCTGCAAGGGAATCCATCTTTGAATCAGAAAGGAATGAGTCATGCGAATGAAGCCGCGTGGTTCTGATTTTTTGGCTGCAATTTTGTTTTCGTTGTTTCTCCTGACGCTTGCCTCCGGTGTGAAAGCCGACACGGGCTCCAAGTACCTGGTGGAGGCGCAGGCCAACACCACTTCCGCCAATACGGCCGTGGAAGCCCAAGGCAATACACTGGCAGCCTCCATCACACCTGTGGAAGGGCAGGGAAATACCACCTCCGCCGCCGTGACGGGGGTTTCCATGCTCCCCGAGGTTAAGGTAACCGCCCACGGGATCGACCAGGCCGCGGCCTTCAACGAAATGCATGAATCCCCCATTGAGGTGAATGTCCTTTCCCAGGACCAAATCAACCAGACACCGGCCAAGACCGTTGCCGAGGCCGCCCAGCAATTACCCGGCGTTTCGGTCCAGCACGACGAGGGAGAACCCGTCTACATCCAGATCCGGGGAACGGATGAGAACCTGGACATCACCACTTATAATGGCGTGCTTATCCCTTCGTATGATGAGGGCTTGAGGTCGGTCGATCTTGACGACATCCCGGCGGGCTTGTTCGGGGAATTGCAACTCTTCAAACAAATCATGCCGGATATGGACGCGCAAGGGATCGGCGGCCAGCTCAACCTTGTTCCCAAGTCCGCCTTTGATTACCCGGACAACTTGTACGAACTCAAAGCCGAAGCGGGATATGTTCCGGAACGCAACACGCCCACCTTCGCCGGCCAATTTACCTGGGCCCAGAACGTTGACCTCGGGGGAAAATCCAGCCTGGGTATCCTCGTCTCGACCGAGTATGACGATAAAAGGTTCGGGCTCGACGACCTGGAGGAGACTTGGTCCACCACCAATGATCCATTAGGAACGTACTTAGGTCCCCGCTCGATCAACCAATACTCCCTCCGGCGCGAGGATTATGACCGAAGCCGGGCGGGGATCGGGGCCAATATCGACCTGTCGTTCGATAAGACCGATAAGTTGTTTTACACCATCATGTACAGCGGTTATGACGAGTGGCGCGACCCCAAATTGGTCACGAATTTGAACAACATCGACGCGGACACGGGCGGAGCCAGCACCCTCAACCCTGACGGTAGCTTTACGGTGGCTCAGGCCCAAGACGGTTTCTCCATCGAGGACGAATTGACCAACACCTTGAAGCAGGATCGTACCCTGGCCATGGCGCTTGGGGGCGAAAACGACATGGATGGTCTCAAACTGGATTACAAGACCTCTTTTGCCTACGCGCAGGAGGATGAACCCACGGATTTTAAATATGAATTTAAAGACACAGATAAGACTGGCCTTGGGGGGTATATCACTTACAACAACTCTACGAATAACGGCAACAGCCCGGAGATCAACCTCAGCCAAGTGACGGGC
>JASHQZ010000108.1 GCA_030038835.1 candidate division FCPU426 bacterium | reverse complement strand
CCACCTCCACTTCTACATCTTCCTTCACGCCGACCCCGACCCCGTCCTTTACTCCCACTTCCACCTCCACGAACACCGCCACGGCCACGCCGACATCCACCTCAACCAACACCGCGACTTCGACGGCTTCGTCCACGGGCACTTCAACAGCTACCTCCACGGCTACGTCTTCCTTCACACCAACCCTGACCCCGTCCTTTACTCCTACATCCACCTCCACGAATACCGCTACGGCCACGCCGACCTTTACTGAGACCAACACCGCAACTCCGACGGCTTCGTCCACGGGCACTTCTACAGCCGCCTCCACGGCCACCCCCAGCTTCACGCCGACTTCGACTTTCTCGCCGACGCCTACCTCAACGGCCAGCAATACCGCTTCACCGACACCGACCAGCACGGCGACTTCGACGGCTTCATTCACGGGCACCTCAACGGCTACCTCCACGGCCACGTCTTCCTTCACGCCGACCCCGACCCTGTCCTTTACTCCCACTTCCACCTCCACGAACACCGCCACGGCCACGCCGACATCCACCTCCACCAACACTGCGACTTCGACGGCTTCGTCCACGGGCACCTCAACAGCTACCTCCACGGCTACGTCTTCTTTCACGTCGACCCTGACCCCGTCCTTCACACCCACGTCCACGGCCACGCCGAGTGCCACCCATTCACCGACTTTAACCCCGACCTCTACCGTGACCTTGACGGTTTCCGCCACCGCCACGGTTTCCCCGACACCCACTTCAACCCAAGCCACCTCTTCCACCCCGACATTCACCCCTTCCCCTACTCGCACCTTTACCGCCACGCCTATCCACCGGCACCGGGTGGTCTACACCAACCTGTCCACGGCGGGACAGCCTATCCAAATGGCGGTCACCTTGGATGAGCCTTCGCCCATCGCCCTGAGCCTGTACACGGTCTCCGGCGAATTGGTTTACCAGGCCACGGTTCAGGGCAATGCGGGGACGAACGTCATTACCTGGAACCTTGTCAACCGGGCCGGGCAGCCGGTGGCCAGCGGCTTGTATGTGTTCGAGCTGGTGATTCCCGATGGGTTCCCGGACTCGCCTGTCAGCGGGCAGGTCGCGGTTATCCATTGAGGCGGAAGGAAAGAGGATAAGGAAAGCGGCGGGAACGGAAAATCAAAACCGAATGCTATTTGAACCGTGAAGGCGCCCCGTTTTGCGGAGACGTTTCCGGAAAATCGGCGGGGGTAATGCCGCCTAGAACGGCAGAGAACAACAATCTTAAGTCCGTTCTTTTTTTGGATTTTCTTGGTGAGTTGGGTGGGCTTTTTTCCAGAAGTTCTAAGTAAAAATACTTGAAACCCTAATGCCGTTTCAGAAACCCTCACAAACTATAAGAGCCCGGCGGGGGGTTTATCCACCGGGCCTAACCTGCTGGAAGGAGAGTGTGAGGGTTTCTAAAACGGCTTTAAGGCCGGTTCAGTTTTTTTAGCGCTGCCGTCAGTTGCCGGCGCCTCCTTGGGCATCGGCGCCTTGGGGAGCGGGGTTCACGTCCTTGTCCTTGCCGCCCTTATGCCATCCATGACCGCCTCCGAAACCGGGGTGCCCGCCCATCATCCCGTCCCGGCCCCAACCGCCGCGATGGAAACCGCCGTGGTCCAGCAGCATCTGGGCCTGTTGCTTGGGCGTGAGGATGGAATCCAGCTTGGCTTGGAACTTCTCATGGGCGGCTTGGAGTTCCTTCTTCTCGGCCTTCAACTTGTCCAAGGTGTCCTTGATCTCGTCGTCCGAGGCCTTGCTGTCCAGCTTCAGGCGCAGCGTGTCCGTGTCCAGCCGGACCTTGTCTTTTAACAGCTTGGTTTCGTCCATTTGGGACTTGAAAAGATCCTTGAGCTGCGATTCCTGGTCGTCGGTGAGCCCGAGTTTTTCCTTGAGTCCGCCCATGGGCCCGCCCCATCCGCCGTGGGGGTGGTCCCATCCGCCCTTGGAAGGGCCGCCGTTGTCGCCCGCCGGGGCCGTTGTGGAAGCGTCGTCCTGGGCCAGGGCAAGGGAAGGGGCCAAGGTGAGGCCCGCGGCCGCCACCGCCAATAAACCGGGCATTAAAAGATCGCGAAGTTTCAGCATGGTGTATCCTCCGTCGGTGATTTGATCGATGGGAATTAGACGCGGCCGCCGGCTGAAAAGAGTCGTTCAAAACGGGGGAACAACGCCCCCCCGGCGGCCCCGGTTTCGGCGGTCCTGTATTGCCTAGGTTTCTCAAAAAACGGCTCATCTATTCGGCCGGTCCGGATCCCGTTTTGCCCTCTTTTTTAAGGGTTAAAGGGAAGCCTTAACCCCGGCCCCATCACCGCTTTCCGTGGACGTTTTTTGAAAAAGAAAAAAGGATTTGGTATCTTTAAACACCGTTAAAGACGCGCATTGAAATTCCCGGGCTTGCCCGTGGGGCTCCACCCCCAACCGCGACTTTCGATCAACTTCCGTTCCGGCCTTCAAGGGGGAATCATGAAATTCGGGTTATTCCTGGGCTTGTCCCTGTCCTTGGCGGGGTGCTTGCTCCTGGCCGGCTGCCCGGGAAAGAGCAGTCCCTCCTCGGCGTCCAATCCGGGCCCCACGGACAGCTTCACCCCGACCCCCACGCCCACTTCCACGCCCAACGCCACGGCCACCTACCAGGCCCAAGAGACCGCCACCCAGCAGGCCCTCTTCGTGGCCACCCACGAAGCCAAGGCCACGGCCACGGCCCAGCAGGCCGCCACCGCGGCCCAGCAGGCCAGCGAAACCGCCACGGGCCAGCCCACCGCGACCTTTACCCCCCTTCTCACCTCCACGCCCACGCAAACGCCGACGCCTTATCCCACGACGGCCTGGTCCTTTTACGCTCCCCTAGGCCTATCCTACGCCACCGCCACTCCCGCCGCCGCCCCCGGTTCGGATGGCTACTTCGAGGAACCCTTGGGCGTTGCGGCGGGCGACGGTTACCTGGCGGTGGGCGACAACGGGTATAAAAACATCCAGGTCTTCAACTCCGCGGGAACCTACCTTTACAGCGTGACGCCTCACGGCGCCTCTCCCGACCTTGGGGGCATGGCCCTTGATTCCAACGGGGAGCTTTACGTGGCGGATTACGATGACGCCGAGGTGGACGGATACCTGTTGGGTTCCTCTTCCTATACTTACGACTACACATGGACCGCCCAGGGGGGGATGGCCAGCCCTTTTTGCGTGAAGATCGACGCCAAAGGCAACCTGGTGGTGGGGGACATCGGGACCAACTCCGTCTGGAACCTGGCTTGGGCGGACGATACGGTTTTGAGCGAGACCACCATTGGGGCCGTCCCCAACATGGACCCCTTTGATTTGGCCCTGGACCAGTCCGGCAACATTTACGTCTCCGACGAGGGCAACAACCAGGTCGACGTGTTCAACAGCCAGTACGCCTTTACGGGCTCCTTCACCGGGTCCAGTTGGACTCCCGCGCTGGCCGTGCCCAACGGCATCGGCGTGGATTCCCAGGGCAACCTTTTCATTTCCGATCCCGACAATGCCCGGGTGGTTTACACCACCGCCCAGGGAACTTACCTGGGCGAGATCAATGGTTTCAACTATCCCACCTTCCTGGCGCTGGACGGCAGTGATGATTTGTTCGTCACCGATACGGGGAGCGGCCAGGTGGATGAGTTCACCCAATGAGGATGAGGAGACTTCCATGAGAAAATTATTTATCCTGGCGGCGGCCGCGCTGCTCCTGGCCGCGACCGCCCGCGCCCAACAAACCCCGCGCCACCACACCCGGCCCCCCTACTCGGGTCCCCGGTTAAAAAAAAGCGGTAAGGCCCCTCTGGGCCTTGTCTCCCCACGATCGCACCGCCAAGCAAGCCATCTTCCCAAGCCCAAGGCCGCCCATATCCTGGTGCGTTAGGCCGGGCGCGAATGAACGCTTCCACGATCCGCTTGGGGGAAAAAAGGCGGCCTCTCAAGCCATGGCCGGGGTGCCTGCTTCTTTTGGCGTTTTGCGCCTGCGGCGCGGCCTTAGCCCAATCCAGCGCCCATCCCGGCGGGGCGGCGGACCCGGGCTGCGGGCCCTGGAACCTCGCGCCCACGCCCATGCCGGTCATTCCCATGGATGACCTCACGGTTTACGCCTTCAGCCAGTCGGGCAACAACGAGGAAGACCCGGAGGTTTTGGAGCTCAAGCCCGACATCGTCATCCGGGCCTGGGCCAAGTGGGACCGCTACGGCGCCAACCTTGGGGATTACGGCTTCAAGTACGTGGACGACTGCCACTCCTCCCACATCACCTTCATCGGCGGCACCACGGCCACCATTCTTTTCGCCGACGAGTTTCCCCCGGAGGAGTTCGACCGCATCGTGTGCCGCGACGCCCTGGGGCAGGTGGTTGACCACGACAACATCGTGACCGGCGCGCACCGGGGTAGCCTGGCCGACCCCG
>JASHQZ010000107.1 GCA_030038835.1 candidate division FCPU426 bacterium | reverse complement strand
TCATCCAGCTCGCGCTCTTCGGCCTTGCCCTTTCCACGGACGTGAAGAACATCAAGCTGGCCGTGGCGTACAAACCCAACGACACGCTTTGCCGCAAGATCGAGGACCGGTGCTATGGATCGGGCTGGTTCATCCGGCCCACGGACTCGGGCGACCCCCTGGCCCTGGTGCGTTCCGGCAAGGCCGACGCCGTGCTGATGGCTCCCGAGGGGGGGCTGACCCGGGCGTTCGGCCGGGGCCAAGGCAGCCTGCAGCTGCTGCTGGACGCGGAAAACATCGTCAAGGCCCAAAGTGCCGAGGGTTACGTGCAGTCCATCGTCAACGAGGCCCTGGAAGAGCAGACGGGCCAGCCGCTTCAGGCCCCGCCGGTGCAGTTCTCGGTGCGGTACCTCTACAACCCTGAGCTCAACTCGGCCTATTTCAACGTGCCGGGGGTACTTTGCATGATCCTGCTCATCACCACCATGGTCCTCACCAGCTCCTCCATCGCGCGGGAAAAGGAACTGGGCACCTTCGAGTCCCTCATCGCCTCCCCGGCCAAGCCCCACGAGATCCTGCTGGGCAAGACCGTTCCCTTCGTTTTGCTGGGCCTGGTGGAAATGTTCCTGGTGCTGGCGGTGGCCGTGTTCGGTTTCCAAGTGCCCCTGCGGGGCCCGGTCTGGATGCTGGCTGTCGCGGCCCTGGCCTTTGTCATCAACACGGTGAGCTGCGGGGTGCTTCTTTCCAGTTTTGTCCAGAACCAACAACAGTCGGCCATGTTCGGTTTTCTGTTCATCTTCCCGGCCATCCAGCTCTCGGGGCTCATCTACCCCATCGAGAACATGCCCTGGGCCCTGAAGCCCTTCGCCTACCTGGACCCGGTCCAGTATTTCGTGGCCCTGCTTCGCAACATCATGCTCAAGGGCGGGGACCCGCTGCTGGTGGGAGAGTACATCGGCGCCCTGGTGGCAACGGGCATTTTCGCCATCTGGGTCGCTTCCCGACGTTTCCGCCAGACCCTCAATTAGAAGTCCTCCCTGAAAAAGATTCTCCGTTTTCCGGAAAGAGCCCTTCGGTCTATGACCCGGGTCATAAAGAAGAACCCGCGCGGGCTTTAAAGTGAATTAAAGCCAAATCCCGCCGGTAAAGGAAGTTTAGGGAGGAGACCATGAACCTTCATTCACCCAAACAAATCCATTTCGATGAACCGCTTTTTTCCAGAGGAGGGATGTCCGGTCCCATTTTCCACCGTCCGCATTACGTTTTAAACGAGGCGGCCGCGTTTTGGATCGCCGAGGTCTTCCATCTCTGTAAACCTGACCGCATCCATTGGTGCGACGGGTCGGAAGAGGAATACAACGCCCTTTGCGCGCAAATGGTGGAAAAGGGCCAGCTTCAAAGGCTCAACCCCCGGCTGCGTCCCAACAGCTACCTGGCCCTGTCCGATCCCCAGGATGTGGCGCGCACCGAGGAAAGGACTTTCGTCTGCAGTTCAAGGAGGGAAGAGGCGGGGCCCACCAACAATTGGATGGAGCCCCGCGAAATGAAGGCGAGGCTGGGCGGGCTTTTCGACGGCTGCATGAAGGGCCGGGTGCTTTACGTCATCCCTTTTTCCATGGGCCCCCTGGGTTCCCCCCTCTCCAAGATCGGCATCGAACTCACCGATTCGCCCTATGTCACCGCCAGCATGAAGATCATGACCCGCATGGGGCGCCCGGTCTGGAACCTGCTGGATGAGGGAGATTTCGTAAAATGCCTGCATTCGGTGGGCAAGCCCCTTGGACAGGGTGAAAAGGACGTACCCTGGCCCTGCAATCCCACGGACAAATATATCGTCCATTTCCCGGAGGAAAGGGCCATCTGGTCCTTCGGGAGCGGCTACGGGGGAAACGCCCTGTTGGGCAAAAAATGCTTCGCCCTGCGCATCGCCTCCGTCATGGGGCGGGACGAAGGATGGCTGGCCGAGCACATGCTGATTTTGGGGGCCGAAACAACGGACGGGGGAAAAACCTACGTGGCGGCGGCCTTCCCGAGCCAGTGTGGCAAGACCAACTTCGCCATGATGCGCCCCCCAGACGGCTTGGAGGGGCTGAAGATCACAACCCTGGGCGACGACATCGCCTGGCTCAAGCCCGGTGAGGACGGAAGGCTCTACGCCATCAACCCCGAAGCGGGCCTTTTCGGCGTGGCTCCCGGCACTTCGGAAGAAACAAACCCCAACGCCATGGCCGCCGTCCGTGAAAACACGATTTTCACCAATGTGGCCTTAACCCCCGAAGGCGATGTGTGGTGGGAAGGAATGACCGAAACCGAACCCCCGCGCCTCTTGGACTGGCAGGGAAGACCCTGGACGCCGGGCTGCGGCAGGCTGGCCGCCCATCCCAACGCCCGATTTACGGTCCCGGCCCGGCAGGTTCCCAGCATCGACCCGGACTGGGAAAACCCCCAAGGCGTCCCCATCAGCGCCTTTATTTTCGGCGGCCGGCGGCCCACCACCGTGCCCCTGGTTTACCAAGCCTTCAACTGGAACTTCGGGGTCTTCCTGGCGGCTACGCTGGGCTCGGAAACGACGGCCGCCGCCGAAGGCGCGGTGGGCCAAGTGCGGAGGGACCCTTTCGCCATGCTTCCCTTTTGCGGCTACCACATGGGCGGTTATTTCCGGCACTGGCTGGAAATGGGAAGAAAGCTGAAAAACCCGCCACGGATTTTCGGCGTGAACTGGTTCCGCCGGGGGCCTGGCGGAAAGTTCCTTTGGCCCGGCTACGGCGAGAACGCGAGGGTCCTGAAGTGGATCGTGGCCCGGGTGCACGGCAAGGCCTTCTCCATTGAGAGCCCGGTGGGCTGGACCCCGCGGTTCGAGGACCTGGATTGGAAAGGCCTGGAAGAAGTGACGCCCGAAGCCTTTTCGAAAATGACCGAGATCAACCGGGAGGAATGGAAAACGGAACTGCTGTCGCAGGAAACACTCTTCGAGAAGCTCTACGACGGCCTGCCCCGGGAAATGACCCTCATCCGCGAACTGCTACTTTCGGCGCTGTGGAAATCCCCCGAGGTTTGGGATCCGGATGGGATCCCGGCTTTCGGGACCCATAATTCCTGAAAGATCGCGAGGAGGAGCTGTGCCCAAGCTTAACCATGAAATCCACACCGAACGTCTGGGCTGGTTTATCGGACTGCGCTGGGGAGCGGTGGCCGGGGCCATGGTCCTTCTTTTGGCCAGCCCCTGGCTGGCGCCCGCGGCCATTCCTTACCGGGAAACCGGCGCTTGCGTCCTGGCTTTGGGTATCCTAAACGGTTTGTATCTGGCCTATTGGAACAAGCTGAAGGCGGCCGGGCTTTCCCCGGAGGTTTTGGCGGGGAAAGCCCGGCACTTTTTTCACCTCCAAATGGCCGCGGATTTAGCTTTGTTGACCACTATGCTTTGTTTCAGCGGCGGGGCCAAGAATCCTCTCATCCTGTTTTACCTCTTCCACCTGGCCATCAGCGCCATCCTTTTCAGCCAGGCGGAAAGCCTCTTCTACGCGGGCCTGGCCCTGGTCCTTCCCTGGGTCCTTTATTTTTCGGAAAAGGCGGGAGGGCTGGCAGCCAATCCCTGGCCGGGAATATCGGGGATAACCGGCG